>CAVIAZ010000006.1:0-30548 GCA_963640795.1 bacterium
AAAGAAAAGAATCCAAAAAGGAATTTGTTGCACCAATTCTAAAAACAAGGTTGGTAGCTTTAACATCAGCACAGGTCGAAATTTTTGAGGATTATTCAATCCTCAGCCACCAATGTAATGTCCCTGAATAGGGCTAGAACTGTCCTCTCTCAAGTTAATTAGAACTTTATTACATCTTATTGGCACAAATCCATATTAAATAGTAAAAAACTTCTACTTATTTTTGCTTTCAATACTTGTTCCAATGCTACCAAGCAACACATTAATACCAAACCTGTCACAGAAATAAAGACTATATCTCTGCTAGAAGCATACGAAGTTGCTCCCTCATATCTTTCAACATGCAGAGTATTCATGAAAACAGGCACCCTTTTCAGATGCCTGCTTACTACCGGTTACATTTTCATTCTTCTCAAATCATTATATGCATCTTGCCCATAATCTCATCGAGGTTCTTGTTCCCGATTTCATTTGCCTTGGCAGTTCCTGATTTGATTATGTCCCTGACTTCATCCTTATGTTCTTCGTAGTAATGTCTCTTCTCCCTGATAGGATCAAGAAGTGCATTCATCTTCTCAGAGAGCATCTTCTTGCATTGCACGCATCCCATACCGGCAGAAGTGCACTTCTCTTTAACTTCCTCCACACCTTCCTCATTGAAAGCCTTGTGGTAGGCAAAGACGGAGCACACATCAGGATTTCCGGGAATCTTCACGCTAATACGGTTGGTATCGGTCTTGGCATTCTTGATCTTGAGCCAGACTTCATCGGGAGTGTCGCTGAGATAGATGGCATTGCCAAGGCTCTTTCCCATCTTGCTGTTACCGTCAAGTCCGCAAAGCCTTGAGACCTGGCTGAGTTTATACTCCGGTTCCTTTATCGATGTTCCATACATCTCGTTGAAACGTCTCACAAGACGTCTCGAGTATTCGATATGGGGAACCTGGTCCTCTCCCACCGGTACAAGGTCAGCATTACAGAAAGTTATGTCCGCTGTCTGGCTTACGGGGTACCCCAGAAAGCCGTATGTCAGCTTTGAGAAATCATATTCCCTGTTATCGTCCTGGAAGCCGTAGCTTCTTGCCTCGGTCTTGATTGTCGGGTTAATCAGAAGGTGGTTACAGGTTGTAATCATAGAGTAAAACATCGTCAGAACATGTATTGACGGAACCTGTGACTGCTGGATGAATGTAACTTTCTCCGGGTCAAGTCCGACGGAAAGGTTGTCCATAGTAATCTGATAAATCGAATCATAAATAAGTTCGGGCTTCTCGAAGTGTGTCGTCAGAGCCTGGACATCTGCTATGAGAATGAACTCCTCATAGTCATCCTGGAGCTGGACTCTGCTCCTGAGCGAGCCGCAATAGTGGCCGAGGTGCAATCTCCCTGTAGGCCTGTCACCTGTCAGTATCCTCTTTTTTTCCATTCTAATTCTTTCCTTTGCAATCTGCACAATTACATCCTGAAGAATGGGGATTGTCAGTGCAATAATATCCGGTACCTTTATAAATAACTGCGCCCGGCTCAGTTATCATGCGCTTGCTGACTGCCCCGCATGCCGGGCAGGTATCGTCCTTATCGGAGTCGTCGAAGCTCTTGAAAGCATCATACTCCTTCCCGCAGGATGAACATTTATACGAATAAATTGGCATTATATAATTCCTCCAATTCTTTCACTTATCATATTTCCGGCCTTCTGTTTCATCTCCTGGGAGAGAACATAGCCGGAAATTTTCACAGCATTCCCACTGTAGCTGAAGACACCGGCAAGGGAGAGTGTATCAATCTTCTCACCGTTTCTCCTTTTCTCCTGGATTACCTGGTTCCTCAAAAGAGTATTGAGTGCCCTTGCTCCGCTCTCCCCTGACATAAGGAAAGTACCGGAAAGAACCAAATCGTCCCCGTCTCTATCGAGGAGAAGACATGCCATCACTATTTCCGAGATGACAGTCTGGGGAATCTCAAAACCAATATCCAAAAGGCTCTCAGGCCCGAAGACGTATAGGGAAAGCGCACTCCCGGCCATCTTCTTGGCAGTGATGTCATCTATCATCTTTATCCTGTCGGAGTAACTCCTGGTATAAAAATCGGAGTAACTTCCTTCAGTGAAGAGCAGAATCCCGTTCTCGGGGGAGTAAACACTCGTCCCGTTTCCACTGTACCATCGAGTCTCCCCGTCCTTCTCCTTTTCGAATGAAGATGAAACAGAGAGACCTCTGTTTGTCCAGAATGATGAGATATCACCTTCGAGCGCACCGCTAAGTGTATAATCCTCATCATCCGGAATAAGGGAGAGCGTAATCCTATCAGCCTTCTTCATAAGAAAATCAGACTTGAGACTCTCCCCCACAATACCATCCAGCTCCCCGCTTTTAATCTTCTCTGCATCGCATGTGACTACAATCTCACCATTCTCTCCGAGTGCCTGGAAATAATATTCCTCTACAAACGGAGAGTGATGTACACACGAGGAAAAGAGAAGAAGAATAAAAAGGAATGGAAGCAGGACTCTTTTCACATTATATCCTTTCGACCTTTACAGTAACTTCACTCTCGTTAATCTCACCCTTCTTTCCGTCGTTAGAAGCAATGGTCAGTGTGTCAGCAAGAGTTTCCTTACTGATGAAGTCTTTAAAGCTTTCAACAGCTTTCTTAAAGGTTTCATCACCGTCAACAGTCAGTCTAATATGGTCGGAGACATCGAAGCCTTCTTCCTTTCTCTCTGTCTGGACGAGACGCACCAGGTCCCTTGAGATTCCTTCAAGAAGGAGTTCCTCGGTCACCTCAGTGTCATAACCTACAGTCATGTCTCCCTCGTTGAGAACCTTGACATGCTCCTTCTCCGTTCTCTGGATGACAAGATCTCCTTCTGATATATCGATTTCGCCGTCAGAGTATTTGATTGTCTCCTTCTCCCCGTTGAGGATCTTCTCAATTCTGGAGCCGATGAGTCCCTGGATATTGGAAGCAACCTCTTTCATGGACTTACCGAGTTTAGCACCCAGCACCTTGAAGTTGGCCTTTGCAGAGTATGTCACAAGGTCCTCTTCATTCTTTCTTACAAAGACCTTCTTGACGTTAAGCTCCTCCTTCAAGATATCGACATCCTTCTCAAGGATTTCCCTGATGTTATTGTTCCTGCTGACCACGACAAACTCCTTGAGAGGCTGCCTGATCTTAAGATTGGAACTTGCCCTGAGCGAGCGGCCCATCTCAACGGCCTTCATGACAACACGCATCTCCTCTTCCTTCATCCTGTCGCGTTCACCCTCTTCATATTCCGGGTAGTCGCAGAGATGGACGGAAATCGGCATATCATCTGTGCGGAGATTCTGGTAGATAGTCTCAGTGACAAATGGAATCATCGGAGCTGCAACCTTACAGAATGTGATAAGCACCCTGTAGAGTGTATTGTATGCATCCTTCTTGTCACTGTCGTTTTCACTACGCCAGAAACGTCTTCTGCTTCTCCTGATGTACCAGTTATTGAGGTCATCGATGAATGAAACCACAGCCTGGGTTGCATCCTGGATCTGGTAGGTGTCGAATGCCTTTGTTGTCTTTTCAATCAATGCCTCCAAGTCCGAGATAATCCACTTGTCCAGAGGATTCTTCAAATCCTTTGTAGGTGTGGAATCAGGTTCATAACCGTCAATATTTGCGTAAGTGACAAAGAACGAGTAAGCATTCCAGAGCGGGATGAGAAGGCTCTTCAATACATCCTTCACAAGATCATCGGAATACTTGACGTCATCTGCCCTGACAAGCGGGGAGTTGATGAGTGCAAAGCGGAGTGCATCAGCACCATACTGTCTCACAACCTCCATCGGGTCTGTATAGTTATGCTTGCTCTTGCTCATCTTGGAGCCATCCTCTGCAAGGACGATTCCAGAGACTATGCAATGCTCGAATGCAGGCTTACCGAAAAGTGCAGCAGCAAGAACAGTCAGCGAGTAGAACCAGCCTCTTGTCTGGTCAAGCCCCTCATTGATGAAGTCTGCCGGGAAAATCTGCTCCCACTTCTCAGCATTCTCAAATGGATAATGCTGCTGTGCATATGGCATTGAACCTGACTCGAACCAGCAGTCGAAGATGTCGGGAATACGGCGCATAGTTCCCTTTCCGTCCGGGCTCGGCCATGTGAGGTCATCCACAAAATGCTTATGGAGGTCTTCAACCTTCTGTCCGCACTTCTCCTCAAGTTCCTTAACAGAACCGATGACTTCAATATAGTCGGAACCGTCACACTTCCATACAGGAATAGGGTTACCCCAGAAACGGTTACGGCTTATAGCCCAGTCCCTTGCACCCTCAAGCCACTTGCCGAAGCGTCCGTATTTTATATGCTCAGGAACCCAGGTAATCTGATCGTTGCACTTCAGCATCGTCTCCTTGATCTTCTGCACATTGACGAACCAGCAGCTCATTGCCCTGTAAATCAGAGGCATGCCTGTGCGGTAGCAGAAAGGATAGGAGTGGAGATAATTCTCTCTCTTTACAAGTTTTCCGTTGGCCTTGAGCCATTCGATGATAGGCTTGTCAGCATCCTTTACAAACATTCCCTGCCAGGGCTCAACTTCGGATGTAAACTTACATTCCTCGTCAACAGGACAGACAACCGGAACTTCAGGAAGCTTGCTCTTCATTGTTCTGTAGTCATCTTCACCAAAGCCTGAAGCTGTATGGACAATACCACATCCGTCCTCAATTGTGACGTAGTCTGCTGTCACAACCTGGAAGGCACCCTTGTCCTTGAGATAGCTGAAGAAAGGCATGAGAGGCTCATATTTCATTCCGACAAGGTCACTTCCCTTCACTGTCCTGACAACTTTGCAACCCTTTCCGTCCTTGTAGTATCTTCCCAGGAGATTCTGTGCCAGGTAATAGTGGCATCCGTCTTCCTCATCCTCTACTTCCACGTAGTCAATATCGGCTCCGACAGCAAGTGCGAGGTTGCTCGGGAGTGTCCAGGGGGTTGTCGTCCAGGCAAGGAAGTAGCTGTTTTCAGTTCCGTCAATCTTGAAGCGGACTGTCACTGCCTGGTCTGTCACATCCTTGTATCCTCCAAGTGAAACTTCCATGTTTGAGAGAGGGGAAGCAAGAAGAGGGGAATAAGGAAGAACATTGTATCCTTCGTAGATAAGTCCCTTCTCATAGAGAGTCTTGAAAACCCACCATACAGATTCCATGTAATTCTTGTCCATGGTCCTGTAGCCATTGTCGAAATCTACCCAGCGACCTGTGCGGTTGATGGCCTTCTTCCATTCGGAAGTGTATCTGAGGACAATGGATCTGCACTCCTCATTGAACTTTGCAACTCCGTAGTTGACAATGTTGCTGTGTCCCGAGACCCCGATGGTCTTCTCCATCTCAGCCTCAACCGGGAGTCCGTGGCAGTCCCATCCGAATCGCCTGATAACCCTGTGCCCCTTCATTGACTGGTAACGCGGGATGGCATCCTTAATTGTGCCGGGAAGTATATGACCGAAATGAGGGAGTCCCGTTGCAAACGGAGGACCATCATAGAAAACGTATTCGTTGTCAGCGGGACGCGACTGGATGGACTTTTCATAGACCTTGTTGTCGTCCCAGAACTTCAGAACCTTCTCTTCTTCCTGAGGAAAGTTCACCTTATTATTCACAGGTTCAAACATCTTTGTTTCTCCTTAGATTTTTCCTTTCCATTGTAAGAGTTTGTCGCTCTTTTCTTCAAGGGGATTTGCCTCCGCTCTCCCCCAAATGGAAGATATATGATAGATTAGCAGCATGAAATATATTGCCCCTGAGAGCCTTGTCGCCCTTGCACGGATTTTCAATAAACATTCCTACTCCCTCTATCTTGTCGGTGGGGCAGTGAGAGATTACATACTCAAAAAGGAAAACAGTGACTATGACCTGACTACCTCCGCTACCCCGGATGAAGTCAAGGCTATGTTCAAGCGTACGATTGACACGGGAATCAAACACGGCACCGTCACTGTCATATTCAGCGGAGAACACTATGAGATAACGACTTTCCGCACCGAAGGCGATTACTCTGACTCACGTCATCCCGACAGTGTGACATTCGTCCGTTCCCTTGAGGAGGACCTCAAACGACGTGATTTCACTATCAATGCACTTGCCTGTGACATCCTCACGGGAGACATTATCGACCTCCACGGCGGAACGGATGACCTTGAAAAAGGGATCATCAGGGCAATAGGGATTCCAGAAGACAGATTCAATGAGGATGCGCTCAGAATGTTCAGGGCATGTCGCTTTGCAGCAAAGCTTGACTTCACAATCGAAGAAAATACACTAGAGGCAATAAAATCACTTCATGGCAATATAAGAAAAGTATCTGTCGAGAGGATAAAGGATGAGATGGACAAACTTCTTCTATCGCCCTATCCGGTGAGGGGACTCGAGTATCTTGAAAATACCGGCCTTATGGAAGAGATTATTCCGGAAATAACACTCACAAATTCATTGAGAGAGGCAATTAGAAGGGCAAAGGAAAATAATCTTCCCCTCACATCCCTTTACGCCATACTCTTCTCAGGTATGAGTGCTCAAGACACGGAAAAAGCTCTTATAAATCTCAAGGCATCAAACAGGGAAAAGAAGGAAATTACACTCCTTTCATCAGGACTGGGCAATATTCCATACGACAATGAGCCTATCCAAATACGCCGCTTTATAAAAAAATACGGGAAAGAGAATATACTACCCCTCTTCGCACTCAGGCGGGCATACGGCTATACAGAAAACGAGGACCTATGCTATGAAGAAAAGGTCAAAGAGGAACTTGATAAAAACCCGGCACTTGAAATAAAGGACCTGGCCGTAACGGGAAAAGACCTTGAAGCAATCGTAAAGCCCGGACCGGAGATGGGAAGAATGCTCAATTACCTTCTTGATGAGGTGATTAAAAATCCCCGTCTTAACAACAGGGATGATTTACTGGCGCTGGCTAGTCACGGTTTTTAATGACTTCGGTGTTGTTCGGCTCCAGCCCCAGGTGGATGAGAGCCTCCCTTGCGGCATTCTGCTCTGCGTGTTTCTTGCTCTTTCCTGTTGCAGGACCGTAGACCTTGTTTTCGACCTTTACAGTAACAGAGAATACCTGGCAGTGGTCGGGACCTTCCTGAGATACCAGTCTATACTCTGGAACTCTTCCCCTTCTCTTCTGGTAATACTCCTGAAGCTTTGTCTTGTAATCCTTGTAACTGACCTTGTTCTTCAGGACCTTCTCAATCTGATAGGGAATGAAAGAAAGAACAAAGTCCCTGGCCTTCTCAAGCCCCTGGTCAAGATAGATAGCCGCAATCACAGCCTCCATAGCATCTGCCTGGATAGCTTTCTTGCCGGCTCCCCCCTGGCTCTTCTCTCCCTTCCCTATAAGAAGATAACGCTCAAACTCAAGTTTCTGTGCAATTTCAGAGAGAGAATCCTCACTGACCACGATTGCCTTCATCTTCGAAAACTCACCTTCATGATAAATAGCATAGTAGTTTTCAAAGAGGTATTCGGCAGTAATGAGGTCCAGGACGGCATCCCCGAGGAACTCCAATCTTTCGTTACTGTCAACCCCGCCCTTCACCTCATTGGCATAGGACGTATGGGTAAAGGCCAGATTCAACAGGTTTATATTATTAAAAGAGAGGTTGTTTGCCTTCTGAAAATAAATAAGCTCCCCTTCTCTTTCTTCAGTAAGAACGGGAGCCTTCTGTGATAAGGAATCCAATTTAGTTAAGTTCCTTCATCAGATATTTGACAGAGTCACCAACTGTCTCAAAGCCGTTAGCCTCATCGTCGGAGATAGTAACTCCTGTCTCTTCTTCAAGAGCATAGACGAGATCATAGGTGTCGAGACTGTCTGCACCGAGGTCCTTACGGAAAGAAGCTTCCATAGTAACCTTGTCGGGACTGACTCTCAGCTTCTCAACAACGAGGTTCTTTACTTTTTCAAAGATTTCAGCTTCTGTCATTTGCTTACTCCTCGTCAATCTTGACTACCATCTTGCCTGCATAGTATCCGCATTTCGGGCAGACACGGTGTGCCGGGATAAGGTTACCACATGTCTGGCATGTTGCAAGATTTGGAGCGGAAAGCTTCATATTAGCAGCCTTTCTTGATGCTGCTCTTGATTTACTTGTTTTATACTTAGGAGTTGCCATTTTAAACCTCTCTATTATCCTTGTTTGATATAACGGTTTGTAAGTCTACCAAAACAAGACTCCATCGTCAACCGATGGGAAACAAACCTCAACTACTATACTAAATCTAATACCCCGATTCAAGTGCCGGCTGGATTAATTGTTGATAATTAAGAATAATATTCTTGTGAAAGTCATCAGGGAGCTATTCTTATTACCGGTTCATATCTACAGGGCAGTACTGAGTCCGCTAAAAGGCCAGCCTACCTGCCGTTACACCCCGTCATGCTCCGAATATTTTCTCATATCAGTGAGGCGTTTCGGAATAATCAAGGGAGGTATTATGGGGACAGCAAGGCTCCTGAGATGCCGTAACAGGTACTTTGGTGGCCCCGACCCGGTTCCCGATGCCTACTCATGGAAGGGAATCAAAGACCAGTATATAGCTCGAAGAAAACCCAGAGGTTTTGACAGGGAAGTCAAGAAGAATTAATGATTATAACAGGCTATCTTTTATTCATTCCTTCATAGTCTTACCCAGAGGTTTCTTTCCTGGAGCAAAATATAGCGTATGAGGGCCATTCTTATATTGCACAAGTAGCTTCTCATCACAAAGCTCCTTGAGGATGCCATATGCCTTAGCTGTGCTGAAGCCAAATGTATCTTCTACTATCTTTCTTGTGATTTTCCCCTTTTCCTTCACAATAGACAGGATAGACCCCTTTATACCACCGATATCATCTTCATTCGGATTTTCCTCAGAAAATTCATTTCTGTTAAAGAGTTGGACTGAGAATACTCCCTCAGCCGTCCTGAAGACAGGCTGATGGCTAAACCCATTGTAGAGCGAAATAATCTTCCTGATACCCGTACCATAACTTTCAACAAACCCCAAATGTTGAAATACTGAACAAAGATTCGGGTTACGTGACTGTGAAGCACCAAGGAATATTGCTTCCATTGAAATACCTCGCACAAGGCCTCCAAGGGAGATAAATTCAACGTGATCATCAAACACATTGATGATTGTACTTCCCGAGAAAAGGTAATCACGGTGAATAATACTGTTTAGCAAAGCCTCTCTCATTGCATCTTCAGGGTAATCTCTCACATCTGTACGTTTCAGCCCAGCGAATGTAGCCTTTGTCCTGTTCAGAAGATCAATAAATTTATAGGCTTCATCAAGCTGTTTGACTAAAGAACCACCAAATTCCTTTCTTTCACGAAAAACTGTGTCACCTTTTCCCTGAAAAACTGCAACCTTAATAGTATGTATACACTGATCCGAAAGAAGAAGTGCCAGATTAGTAAAAAGATTATCCTTTCCAATCATTTTAAGAGTTCTCATCTGTGCCATTCCAAACTCAATGTTCCTGGACTTCATCACCGCTTTCAAAGAAACAAATGTCAAATCTTGATTGAAGCTACGCATTTCCTCATAGGATTTTCCGGATGTTTCCATAATTATCTCTCTAATACCATTTTCACTCAAAGGTATGCATGCAGAGCCTACACGAATAAAGACACCATTCGGAGAGAGTCCTTCTTTTTTCAGATAATACGGACGTTCTGTTCCAACAGCAACAGACGTTCTAACAACTTTTTTCCCATCCATTTCGATTGGGTCAACTTGAAGAAAAGGTGTAATATCAGGAAGAATTTTATCATGAGCGACATTGATGACACGTCTCATAACTTCATCGGTATCTATGACACCTGCTATGCTACCATCATCGCGAATTCCAATATACAAATCCCCTCCATCGGTATTTGCAAAGGCAATAATTTCTTTTGGAACACTGTTCGGGAGGCGACCTGTTTCAGGATCCAATTCCTTAAACTCAACATTCATATTCTCTTCCATCATTCAAGTACCTCACTTATATCTATCTTTCGCATCTTTTATCTATCTTTCGTATCTTTCGTATCTTTCAACAAATATACAGTACAACCATCACAGAAGCAAGTATTAGAAGTTAAAGAAATGGAAAAAAGAATATTCCAACAGTAAATGGCAAAAGTGAAATTATGTAACATAATGTTAGCATTTTATTACATACAAAAAAGTTAAAACGGAATAGGGAAAAGCAACGTGTGAATATATCCAAATTCCTAGCTTTTTTTAAACAATCACTACTACTGCCGATAGCAATGCCTTCCATCTTTCGTATCTTTCAGCAAAATAGAAAAGATAATGTGTTCATCTCTCATCTTTCAGCATCATTGAGCCGATAAAGGAGAAAAGAACCTCCATGGCCTTGTCGTTATAGCCACCTTCGGGAATGATTATGTCAGCATAACTCTTACTCGGCTCTATGAAATTGAAATGTCCCGGTCTCACAACCTTGGTATATTGTTCGATGACAGATTCGACAGTGCGCCCCCTCTCCTTTACATCACGCTGGAGTCTCCTGATGAAGCGTATGTCACTGGGGGTGTCGACATAGAGCTTAAGGTCAAGCATGTCACGTATCCTCTCATCATAGAAGACCATAAGCCCGTCAATTATTATGATAGACGATGGCTCAACCATGACTGACTCGTCCTTTCTCCTGTGGTGGACAAAGTCATATTGTGGCATCTGACATCTCTTTCCTTCCTTCAGCTCCTTTATATTGTCCAGAAGGAGATCCATATCGAAAGCATCAGGATGGTCGAAGTTGTATGCAGTAATATTGTCATTGTTGACAAATGTCGCACTCTTATAATAGTTGTCCATCTCTATCAGGACCGCATTCGGATAGCGTTCCTTGATTCTCTTGACTACTGTGCTCTTTCCGGAGCCCGACCCGCCTGTAATTCCAACAATCCTCACCTTCATAGTCCAATCCCCTATTTTATTTCCAGTCTGTAGACTGTCTTTGATTCATATATTTTGTCTTTATCGGTCCATGCAATTGGAAAGTCCGGCCTGTTAGGACTATCTGGCGGGAATCCTGTCTCAAGTGCGATTCCTCCAAATGGAGACGGAAGGTTTTTCCCCGTATACATCTGGACTCCGACTTCCGTTGTATCGCACTCAAGTCTTGCCCTGTTACCTTCAGCAACAATTGTTCCACCACTCTTAAGCATCCATGTGTTGTCATATTCCCCATTACGCCTTGAGCCAAGAAGTATCGGGGTATTGAAGTCATAGTCCGTCCCCTTCACTGGAGTCGGATTATCGGGAAGAGGAATCAGATCAGTGCTGTCAACAGCTATATAATGGTCTGACGGAATACAGACAGTAAGAAATCTCGTGTCCCTGTCGTCAAGAACAAAGTAGGCATGGTTAGTGACAAAGACCGGACACTTCTTATCTGAGGAGACCCTGTATTGAAGAGTAAGGTTTCCATCAGAAGAGAGCGTGTACTTCACCTCTGCAGTATGGTTACCGGGAAATCCTCCGTCCCCGTCCGGAGTCGAAAGGGAGAAGGTAACAGAGTCTTCGTCAGCCTCCTTTACAATCCAGTTTCTGTCTCCCCAGTTGGCAGAGCCGGAGTGGAGAGTGTGTAGAGAGTGAAAATTCCTGTCCAGGTTGTATTTTACCCCGTCAACAGTGAATGCGGCATTGTTTATACGGTTTGCAACAGGCCCGACAACTTCCCCCCTGTGGCCGTTACCCGCTTCAAGAAAGCCGTCAAATTGATCATGTGTAAGAACTGCATTGTAAGCATCAGTCCCGTAGTACACGATTGTCGCGCCCTTCGTCATCACACTCAATTTATACTTTCCACAGGAGATTGTATAAAGAAGAACATCCTCACCCGAATAACTACCCCAAACAGTCTTTTCTGTCATTTTTCTTCCTCTGTTTTAAGGACGGCAAGGAAAGCAGACTGCGGTATTTCGACATTACCGACCATCTTCATTCTCTTCTTTCCCTCCTTCTGCTTCTCCAAGAGCTTCCTCTTACGCGAAATATCACCACCGTAACACTTGGCTGTGACATCCTTACGGTATGCATTGACAGTCTCCCTGGCGATAATCATCCCGCCGATGGCTGCCTGGATAGCTATCTTGAACTGCTGGCGGGGAATTTCCTTCTGCAGGCGCTCGACTATCTGGCGCCCCCTGAGCTGTGCATTTCCCCTGTAGACAAGGCAGGAGAGGGCATCAACGGGTTCTCCGTTGACCAGGATTTCCATTCTTACAAGGTCAGTCCTTTTCTCGCCGATTACCGAATAATCGAATGAAGCATATCCTCGGGAAATACTCTTGAGCCTGTCGTAGAAATCGAAGAGAACCTCCGAAAGTGGCATCTCGTAGATAAGCTCGACCCTCTTTGTGTCAAGATAATTCATCTGCGTCTGGACACCCCTCTTCTCAAGGCAGAGTGTAATAATCGGCCCGACATATTCCGTAGGCGTTATTATGTTTGCCGATATGTAAGGCTCCTCTGCCCAGTCAACCCTCATCGGATCAGGATATTCAAGAGGATTGTCTATCTTGAGTATACTTCCGTCCTTCATATGAACTGTGTATCTGACTGAAGGAGAGGTAAAGACTATCGAAAGATCGAACTCCCTTTCAATTCTCTCCTGTATCACCTCAAGATGGAGCATACCCAGAAAGCCACATCTGAAGCCAAAACCGAGGGCTGCCGAACTGTCCTTCTCATACATGAGGGAGGCATCATTGAGCTTAAGACGCTCTATTGCATCCTGTAACTCCTCATAGTCATTTGAGTCCACAGGATAGATGGAAGAGAATACCACAGGCTTCACTTCCTTGAATCCTGGAAGGGGTTCTGAGGCGGGATTATCTTTCCCTGTAATCGTGTCCCCCACCCTTATATCTGAAATGGTCTTGATTCCCGCAATGAAATAACCGACATCCCCCGCTTCAAGGCTGGGCTTTGAAACAAGACTAATCTGGAAGAGTCCGAGATCCTCCACCTTGTATGTTGCACCGGAGTGCATGAATGTAATTTCATCCCCGACTCTTATCTCACCCGAGAAGACACGGGCATGTACTATTACACCCCGGTACGGATCATAATGGGAGTCAAAGATCAATGCCCTCAGCGGGTCTTCCTTCTTTCCAGAAGGAGAGGGAATATAATTCACTATCGCCTCATAGAGCGAATCGACACCCTCACCCGTTTTTGCGCTCACCTTCACAGTCATATCACTATCGAGTCCAAGGTCATGGTCAATCTGTTTGAGGCATCCCTCTATATCTGCAGA
Source organism: bacterium (assembly GCA_963640795.1). GTDB lineage: Bacteria > Spirochaetota > Spirochaetia > Sphaerochaetales > Sphaerochaetaceae > Ornithospirochaeta. The sequence continues at coordinate 13,311 of CAVIAZ010000006.1, forward strand.
GGGAAGATCTATCTTGTTTATTACCGGAATAATCTCCAGGTTATGCTCCATTGCAAGATAAAGGTTGGCCAGAGTCTGGGCTTCAACCCCCTGTGTGGCATCTATGAGAAGAAGTGCACCTTCACAGGAACTTATCGCCCTGCTCACCTCATATGTGAAGTCGACGTGGCCCGGAGTGTCGACAAGGTTGAGTTCATACTCCTCCCCGTTTGCTGCTGTATAGGGAATTGTGACAGCCTGGCTCTTGATTGTGATTCCCCTCTCCCTCTCGATGTCCATATTATCGAGTATCTGGGACTGCTGGGGACCCCTGGTCTGTACAAGAGCCGCTTTCTCAATGAACCTGTCGGCAAGTGTGCTCTTGCCATGGTCTATGTGTGCAATGATGCAAAAATTACGCTTATGAGAGGTATCTACTGCCATAATTACTTCAGGTCCGTCACATGGGAGACAGCCTCGAAACCGAACATCTCCCTGATTTCTTTGTCCTCCAATGTCTCTTTCTCGACAAGAGCCTCAGTCAACCTGTCAAGCTGATCCCTGTGCTCGGAGAGGATATCCATAGTCTCCTTCATGCAGGAAGAGAGTATATTCTGGATTTCCGAGTCGATTCTCCTTGCTGTCTCTTCCGAATAATCCTTGTGCTGGGTTATCTCACGACCGAGGAAGAGAGGCTCTCCCCCATCAGAGAGATTGATGAACCCGAGGTCCGACATACCCCACTCGGTAACCATACGCTGGGCCATGCTTGTTGCCTGCTTAATATCGTTACTTGTACCGGTAGTTGTCTCACCATAGACAATTTTCTCAGCTGCAAAACCACCCATACATATTTTAATCCTGTCGAGAAGATAACTCTTCTGGATAGTATACTGGTCCTTCTCCGGAAGACTCATTGTCACACCCAGAGCCTGGCCGTGAGGGATGATAGTGACCTTATGGAGAGGGTCAACATGCTTGAGGTAATAGTGAAGGAGTGTGTGCCCCGCTTCATGGTAGGCGGTAGCCCTCTTCTCATCCTCTGTCATGAAGGCACTCTTCTTCGCAACTCCCAGGATTATCTTGTCACGTGCAGATTCGAAGTCATCCATAGTGACTATTGTCTCGTTGTTTCTAGCAGCAAAGAGAGCAGCTTCGTTGACCATGTTTGCAAGATCGGCACCACTTGTCCCCGGGGTGGCACGTGCAATGCGGGCAAGATCCACATCGTCACTCAATTTCACCTTCTTTGTGTGGATACGAAGAATATCGAGTCTCTCCTGGACATCGGGTAGTGCAACTGTGACCTGGCGGTCAAACCTCCCCGGTCTCAGAAGTGCCGGGTCCAGGACATCCGGTCTGTTTGTGGCAGCCAGGACAATGACTCCCGGCTCTGCCGAGAAGCCGTCCATCTCAACAAGCATCTGGTTAAGGGTCTGTTCCCTCTCGTCGTGACCGCCACCGAGTCCAGAACCACGGGAACGCCCGACAGCATCAAGCTCATCTATGAAGATAATACAGGGTGCACTCCTGCGTCCCTGTTCGAAGAGATCTCTAACCCTGGCAGCTCCCATACCGACAAACATCTCAACAAAATCAGATCCTGAGGTATGGAGGAAGCTTACACCGGCCTCACCTGCAACAGCACGGGCAAGAAGAGTCTTACCCGTTCCCGGAGGCCCCACAAGAAGACATCCCTTAGGAATTTTTGCTCCGATTTTTGTAAACCGCTCAGGCGCCTTGAGGAAATCGACTATCTCCTGAAGCTCGTACTTGGCTTCCTTCTGCCCCGCAACATCCTTGAATGTAGTCTTGTTGTCCTTTGCCTGGTATTCCTTTGCAAGGGACTTTCCGAAGGATCCCATCATTCTGCTTCCGCCTATTGCTCCGGTAGACCTCAGCATACTTACCATTACAAAGATAAATATAATCCACGGAAGGAGTTCAATGATAATCATCCACACTGAGGTCGTCTCAGCCGAGCCGGAAAGCGACACGCCACTGTCAAGCAGCCTGCTTACGAGAGTAATATCGGAATAGGGGATGCGTGTAGTGTAATATCCACCGTCGGAGGTGGTATATGTAATATTGGTTGAACCGACTATCTCAACCGATGACACCTTTCCATTGTCAACAAGAGTGATGAAGTCAGAATATGATGTCTTTGTTGCCTTTGCCGACTGGCTGTCCTGGAAGAAAATCAGGAAGAACGAGAGGGCAAGCATAACGAGAATGACAAAAGCTATCTTGTTATGTACGCTACCCTTTCCCTGGCCACCGTTTCTCTTCCCGCCGAGGGGCGATTTGTCCTCTTCACTTCCCCAATAGCGGAACTTGTCATAAGGATTATCCTTGTCTCCGGACGGCTTCTTCTCTTCAGCCTTACCTTCCTTTGAAGGTTCCTTCTCTTTATCATCAGACCCGATTTCGGTCACTTCGCCGTCGAGTATATCTTCTTTCTTTTCCTTGTCGATATTGTCCATGCAATTTCCTTTTGGAATATAGTAACTTTTATAAAGGTTGTGCTCAAGTGAGGACAAGGAGAGATTGAACTCTCCCGTGTCCCGTAAAAATGTAGTTTCTGTGAATTAAATTACCTTCTTCCTGTTCTCATCAAGTTCCTTCTTATAGAGGGAGATAAGATTGACAACCTTCTTGAGGTCACTTCTAATACCATTGATTGCAGCTTCAAGTTTCTCATTGTTTTTGTCATTGTAGTAAAGAGCTATATTATCGCAACGGCTGTCAAGCGCATTGAGTTTATTCACTGCAGCACGGATCTTCGGCTTGTCATCCTCCCTGTCATAAACATAGACCTGCAATGCCGATGCACTGTTACCTATGTAAATTCTGATGGAGAGAAGAAGCTTACGTGCCTTATCGCGGGTAAGGGTCCCCTTATTGCTCAAATTCAGGAAGGAGCCCAGGTTCCTGTCAGCCCTCTCGAGAAAGCCAAGCACCCTCACTATCTCATTCTTTCCTATTCCCTGGATGGAACATAGAATACGTGTAACGAGGTAGATGACAAGGGAAAGCACCACTGCCATTGCAGACGAAATGAAGATATCACTTGTAAAGAAGTCGCTCATTTTCTCTTTTCCTCCACGTTACGGTAGCTGATTGTCATTTGAGGATACGGTACCTCTATTCCACCCTGTGTCAGAGCATCTATCCCCTTCTCGTTAAGGAAGTATGTCAGATTCCAATAGTCCGATGAATTCACCCAAACACGCAGGAGAATCCTGATTTCACTGTCTGCAAGTTCCTTGACCGCAATAAGCGGAGCCGGGTCCTTCAGTACAAGCGGGGAAGACAGGGCAAGGTCACTCAGGATTTTCTTCGCTTTCTCAACGCTTGAGTCATAATCAATGCCGAATAACAGATCGAGTCTTCTTACTTTGTAGACAGAATAGTTGGTGATGGACGAGGAGAACACGACCTTATTAGGGATTGTCACTGTCTTATTGTCTGATGTGACAAGTATTGTGTGGAGAAGTCTGATCTCCTTTACAGAACCCGAATAAGAGCCTATCTCAACATAATCATTGACTTTGAAGAGCTTGCTTGTCACCATCATAATCCCGTTGGCGACACCCCCGATTATGTCCTGGACGGCAAGACCTATGGCAAGTGTGAGTGCAGAGACAGCCCCGACAACACCGCTGAGGGGAACATTCAATCTGTCAAGACAGATGAAGAGAAGCCCGAGGTAAAGCACTATTCTGATTATAGCCACAATAAACCCCACAAGGGAGTTGTCAAGCGTACTGTCTATCAATGCCTTCTCGGTCAGCTTGACTATGTTACGTACTGTCAGGATTCCCAGAAAAGCAATTATGGCCGTTGAAATATACAACAGTCCGTAATTCTCCATGAACAGCTCAAGTGTCTTCATAAATAACTCACCTTTTTATACTGTAATCGTGAGCTTTCTGCCCTTCTGTCCCTTCAATGAGGAAGAAAGTCTGTCCCTTCCACCGAGAAATGACGAAAAGAAAGCCACCACCTCGTCATTATAAACCATTACAACCGCATAAGGAATTTTAAATTCTTTCAAAAGTGAACTTATCTTTCTTTTCCCATCCACAAGATTTATAGAGTCCCCGGGCCTATTGAGACGAAATGAAGAAAAGAAGAGTATATCTTCACTGATTTCAAGAGAAAGCGGCCCTGTCTCCTGATAGCTTAACCGCATAGGGGACACAAGACGTGTATTCTCCCCGTCAAACGGAACGACAGAGGAAGAACTAATCTTCCTGTAGCCTTTAATCAACTCTCCGTCAGAGTAGATTATATACCTCTCTGTCTCCACCCTTTTCTCCCCACGCTCTATCATCCTCTCAATCTCAGAGAGAAACCTCCTAGAGAGCCTCTCCGTCTCACCAAGAATGGCAAACATCATGTAAAGGGTCCTCTCCTTCCTGGCTAAAAGAGACATGAGGTAATCATTCCTTTTGAACGAAACAAAAAGCGGAGACGAGGATACAAACGGAACATAGGACATATCGAAGGATGAGACATTGGAGGCGATTGCTGAAATGTATTCTCTTTCCCTTTCAGTGATTGAAGAAAGTATATTTGCCCTGATGTAGTTACGTTTATAGGATGTGTCCTGATTTGTGGAGTCGGTGGAAAAAGCAAGGCCGGAGGCTTCTATCACCTCTCTGATCTCCCTCTTCTCCACCCTCAATATGGGTCTGATTATCCTTCCGTCCCTCTCTCTGATTCCACCCCACTTCCAGAATGGGGAGTGTTCCATCATCCTCATAAGGACAGTCTCCGTCTGGTCGTCCATATGATGGGCTGTGAGGATATAATCAAAACCATGTTCATCTGCATACGATCCAAGAGCCCGGTAGCGGGCATCCCTTGCAGCTGCCTCAAGCCCTATGTTCCTCTCTGAAGAGGCCTTTCTTATCGCCCCGGGAGGGATTGTGATGATATCAAAAGGAAGACCAAGTTCAAGGGCATTCCTTCTATTAAGTTCCATCTCCCTCTCCAGTTCCTCCTCCCCCCTGAGATTGTGGTTGACATAGAGGGCAGAGGTGCGCTCTGGAGCAAGAGACGAAAGGACATAAAGGAGGAAGAGGGAATCCTCGCCTCCTGAGAATGCAACAAGAAGCCTTCCCTCTTGAGGGATATTAATCTTTTTGAGAATTGACTCTTTGCATAACTTCATTGACGCTCTTACCTTCAGTCAGTTCCATCACAGCCTCTGCAGCTCTCTCCACAGCCCTGTCGACAAGGACTCTCTCCTCATCAGAAAAAGCAGTCAGCACATGGTCAATCACAGTGTGCTCCACAGGATGTCCTATTCCTATATATACATGGATGAAATCTTCCCCGTACTCACTGATTATTGACTTGAGGCCGTTATGTCCCGCACTACCCCCATGTGTCTTTATCCTTATTCTTCCGGGAGGAAGATCCATCTGGTCACATATCACAATAAGTGGGTCTGACGGAGAGACAAGACCCTTCAGGGCAAGGCCTGAGCTGTTCATAAAAGTCAGGGGCTCTACAAGACAGTCTTTCCTGTCGTTGATATATGCCAGCCGGTAGGGATGAAAACAGCGCTTACGGAATTTTACTCCCTTAAGCGCTGCTATCTTTTCGACTGTCATGAAGCCGACATTATGCCTTGTGTTTTCGTATTGAGACCCCGGATTACCAAGTCCGAATACAAACATCTCTTAAGCGTTAGCGTCAGTAGAAGCTGCTGCTGCGGTTGTAACTTCAGGCTCTGCTGTCTCACCAGTGGAAGCAACCTCAACATCTTCCTTGACCATCTTGACAGAAGCAATTGTCACATTACCATCTTCAAGAATCTTGATTGTCTCAGGAACAACAAGATCAGATACCCTGAATGCCTCGTTGACACCCACACCTGATACATCTGCAACAAGCTTCTCAGGAAGGTTACGCGGGAAACATTCGATTTCGATTTCATGTGTGACCTGCTCAAGAACACCGCCGTCTCTGACACCTGTAGGTGTGCCTTCGAGCTCGACTCTGATCTTTGTTCTCAAAAGCTGACCGAATGTGACTTCAAAGAGGTCAACATGCTGGATGCAGTTCTTGAGAAGGTTTTCCTGGATATCCTTTACGAATACGTTCTTATCCTCAGAGCCTTCAACCTTCAGTGTAATGAGGGTTGTCTCTGTGAATGTGTTCTTCTTCATATTGAATTCTCTGGCATCAAGTGTTACGTAAACAGGTGCAACACCCTTCTTTCCATAAATAACTGCCGGAATTCTTCCGCTTCTTACGACTCTTCTGGATCCCGATGATCCGAAGTCTTCTGTTCTAAGTTTAGCTGAGAGCACTTTTTCTGTAGCCATACTTTTTCTCCTTAACTCTCGTGGGTAAGCCCCACTACCATTGCCACGCCCCAAGGCGCCGGGAAACATATTACTCCAGAGAAGAGGGAAGAATCAAGCACGGGACCGCGCTCCATCTGTTTCTTTTTCCCCTATAGTGCAATAATCAGAGCGAGGCTTATATGAGAGATATGACTGAGGGAAAAATCCTTCCCCATCTTTGGCACTATGCAATCCCGATTCTCCTGGGAAACTGGCTCCAGCTTATGTACAACGCAGCAGACTCAATCATAGCAGGACGCTTCATCGGAAGGGACGCCCTGGCTGCGGAGGGGATAGCCGGCCCTGTCATGAACCTCATAATTCTCTTCATTACCGGACTCTCCATCGGGGCAGGAGTTCTTATGAGTGAGGCCTTCGGTGCAAAGGACTGGGAGAAGCTCAGGAACACCCAGGCAACACTGCTTCTCTTCGGCCTCATATCATCTGTTATTCTTTCACTTCTAGCCGTTGTGCTTACCCCGCTAATCCTTGAAGCATTAAAATGTCCTGGGGAGATTTTCAATATTACTGGATCGTATCTCAGGATAATATTCCTGGGAACCCCCTTCACATTCCTTTACAATGCACTTGCCGCCGGACTCAAGAGTGTAGGAGACTCAAAAACACCATTGAAGTTCCTTGCTTTTTCCTCTCTTCTCAATATAGTCCTGGACCTCATCTTCCTTGGTATCTTCAGGTTCGGGATTGTGTGCTCGGCAATGACAACAGTCGTTGCTGAGGCAGTCTCGGGTTTTCTTGCCCTTCTCTACATGTACCGTAATGAAAAGGAACTCTGTCCCGGAAAGGAAAACCTCAAAATAAGAAGGGAACTGTTGAAGCCCATTCTTCTCTACGGAGGCCCCACAGCCCTCCAGCAGGCAATCCAGCCTGTCGGGAAGGTCCTGATCCAGGGCCAGGTGAACTCCCTCGGAGTTGATACGATTGCCGCATTCAATGCCGTCACTCGTGTTGATGACTTCGCCTGCATCCCCGAGCAGGGGATAGCAACAGCCATAGCCACTTTTATAGCACAGAACAGGGGAGCCGGGAAAAACACAAGAATCAGGGAAGGCTTCAGGAAAGGCATCTTCCTTGAAGTATCATATTGGGCTCTAATTGCCTTCATTTCTTATACCTTCAGGCGTCCTCTTATCTCCCTCTTTGTTAAAGGAGAGAATGCCTCAAGCGTCATTCAATGCGGCATGGAGTATCTTTCCCTCATGTCCTTCTTTTATATCTTCCCGGCCCTCACCAACGGTTTCCAGGGCTTCTACAGGGGAATGGGAAAGATGTACACGACAATGCTCGGAACATTCATCCAGACAGCAATAAGAACGGTATCAACATTTATCCTCGCCCCGGTGTACGGCATCCCCGGCATAGCCATTTCATGTGCCATCGGATGGTCAGTAATGCTCCTCTTTGAAATACCGTATTACTTCATCTCAATACATAAGCTGAAACACCTTTCCATGCGTTCGAGAGAGGCACAACACTAGAGAGAGAGTCGTGGGCGGAAAAATTTCCCCACCTACAATTACATACAAATCCAAGAGTTATAAGAAAGGGATAATGCATTGTTCAAATTGTGAAAAAATTGTTAAAAACTGTTAAAAAAACTAGTTTTTCACATTTCTGAAATCACTATATTTTACATTAAAAACTTATATAATTATCATTCATTTTCGGGGTTCAATCCTATTTATATTTTGTTACAATACAAGTATTTACTTTCAATTGTAAAATATTGTACAAACTGTGCGACATTATCTGAAAAAAACCAGTTTTCCACACTCTAATTCTTTATTGTGCAAAAATGTTAAAAACGTGTTAAAAACTCACATCTAGCGTCTCGTGTGAATATTAACAAAAATGAAAAGTCTTATTGTTAAGAGTACGTCCAGGCCTTATACTTTGAAGCATGTTAGGTGTATACGGAATTGGAAATCCTTTAATAGATTATATTTGCTCGGTGACAGAAAAAGACCTGGATGCCTTGAGTCTCAACAAGGGCACAATGCTCCTCATTGACTCAGATAAACAGAAAGAGATTGTTGAATATACCAGGGACAGGGAAGTCAGGTATTCCTGTGGCGGATCATGCCCGAATACCATGGTCACCCTCGCCTCCCTCGGAGTGAAGACGATACTTGCCGGCAGTGTCGGTGGCGATGAGCTTGGTGGGAAGTATCACATGAGGCTGAAGGAGAGCGGAGTCGAGGACCAGCTGGTCGACAAGAAAGACGGCGTCACGGGCTCCTCAATCATCCTCCTTACAGGCGACAAGGAGAGGACGATGAACACCTACCTCGGCGCCAACAGGCTCTTCACACCGGAAGATGTCGATGAGAGCGTTGTCGACAAAGCTGACATTTTCTATTTCACCGGCTACATGTGGGATACGGAAAACCAGAAGAACGCCGTTCTCAAGGCCCTTAAGCTCTTCAAGGAGAAAGGTAAGCTTGTTGCATTTGATGTGGCTGACCCGTTTGCCGTCGGTAGATACCGCCAGACCTTCCATGAACTTATTTCAACCTATTGTGACATTGTCTTTGCCAACAGCGAGGAAGCAAGGTATCTGATGAACAATTATGATCCGTACGAATGTTGCCGCAGTCTCGGAAAGCTCTGCCCAGTAGCAATAGTCAAGAATGGAAAGAAAGGGTCTTTCATTTCAGACCACAGGAATATAACAAAGATAGAAAGCTACGGCTCAGTCGTCCCGATCGACACTACAGGGGCAGGAGACACATACGCAGCGGGATTTCTTTACGGCTACCTGACGGGAAGAAACATCATTAATGCATGCAATATTGCGTCCTATCTTGCCGGAGAGATTATCGCCCGCATAGGTGCCCAGTTTGACAGCAAGACCATCCCGGAGCTGAAAGCATTCATTGAAAGCAACTTTCCTGCAGAAAGAACATAATGTTGAATAATGTTAGCAAAGTAGTATAAGGCTAACTTCTTATTTTACAAGGAGTTAGAACATTACGCATCCAGAATGTATGATAAGTTGTTATTTATAAAAGATTTACTCAAATTTATCATACTCCCAGAATAATGTTCGTGTAATGTTGAACAATGTCTGATAATGTTACTTTAACTGTTTTACATACAACTATTTATTAACCTTTTTGCCATACAATTAGTAATGTCAAAATAATGTTATTGTAATGTTTCATTAAGTCTGCTATTCTCGAGATTGAGGCCAGATATGAAAATGACAGAGCTGTTCCCTGATGTGATTACAGAAGACTGTAATTATGAATACAAAGCAGAATTAAGTGAGACCAATCCCATAAAATGGGCAAAAACCATTGTTGGATATGCAAACGGAAAAGGAGGAATCATCTTCATAGGCGTTTCCAATGAAGGAGAAGCTTTCGGCCTGAGCCTGGAGGCAATCGACAAAACCAAACTCCTGATTTCCAGAATCAATGACAGACATATTTTTCCACATGTGAAGTATTCTTACATGATTAGAAGCACCGATGATGAAGCTGAGAAATTTGTCCTTGGCTTAAAAGTAGCCCCAAGCGAGTCAGTTGTGCGCTATAGGGATGGAGACTACAACGAGACAGTATATGTAAGAGGTGACGGGAATACTACGGCAGCAACTCCAGAGGAAATTATCTCTCTGGGAAAAAGAAAATATGGCGTAGACAATGAGACAACCCCAATTCACTATAACGAAAAAGACTGGTCAGAATATATTGAACTCTGCAGACAATATAGGGAAGATCAATCCGTTCCCACGCTCAAAGAACTCCAGAATGAAGAGATAGTATCTGCTGAAGGATATGCGAAATCAGGTTTCGTCATGTTTGCAGACTCATATAATAATGATGACACAATGATTTGCTGCCGTCTCTGGAAAGGTAAAAACAAAACCGGAGTAGTTCTGGACAATGCGAGACTGAAAGGATCAATCCCGAGGGTTTTTACCGAAGCTCTCAGTTTCATTGAACGCAACACCAGGACAGGCTGGGTAAAGACAGCTAAAGGAGGTAGGAAAGAAATCCGTTCCTATCCTGTTGAAGCTGTCCGTGAAGCACTTGTAAATGCAATCGCTCACAGAGACTATGCAATCAACGGAACCCAGATTGATGTAGACATCTACTCCGACAGAATCGAGATAGTATCACCAGGATCCTGGTTACTACCAAAAGCCTATGAAGAATATCCTGCCTCCATAAGACGCAATTCAATCATTGCGGCAGCACTCGACACGGCAAATCTAATGGAAAGAGGCGGAACTGGTTTCCAGACAATGATGAGAGCTTATATTGGTTCTCCTGATGAGATTCAGCCGGTTGTCTCAATTTATCCAGGATTTCTCCGTCTTCAGCTCTTTGACAAATTGTATAACGATGAAGCGATAGACCTTGATTTAGATAATCTGACGGAATCAGAGAAGGTTATAGCCTTATTGAGAATGGAAGGACCACAATCGGTAAAGGAACTCCAGAAAAAGCTGAATTATAACAGCCGGAGCATATTCCTGAAGGAGGTTCTAAATCCGATGCTGGAAGAAGGAAAAATCTACCGGGACGGCAAACCGAAATCCCCGACAGCCCTCATCAAGCTGAAAAGAAAAACAGGGACGTACGGAGTCGAACCGTAATATGGAGAATCAAAATCTCCTGCCTTAACCATTGGGCTACGTCCCTATTTGGGTTGTACGATAACAGAAAAGCGGAAATCAGTCTACCTCGATTTCCTTTGATGCAAGATAAAATGGAGTCTCGGCTGTCCACTCCTCGTAGGAAAGGAGGAACCATACACTCCCGCTTCCGGAGAGGGAAAGATAGCTTTCCCTATCGAGGAAAGTGCCAAGTTCTGAAAGCATCCCATCTTCTTCAATCTTTTCAAAGTCATTCGGAAAGTCACTTCGTCTTATCGGGTAAGATATATCCGGAAGGGGTGTGCAGTCGAGTTTGAGGGAATCAAGTTTTATATATGCCTCTTTTGTGCTGACTCCACTTCCGTTTCCCCTGAAGAGCGTAATGTATCTGTATCCGGATGGGAATTTTCTCTCCTCTATTCTCTCCCCTATACCCTCCACATAGGCGAACCTGAAACCAGTAAGAAAGAACGGGACATCAGCTCCGACAGATATAGAGAGAGCAAAGAGTCCTTCCTTCCCTAGTGCATTGAAATGCTCCTCCAGCACTCTCAGAATTGCAGCAGCATCACTGCTTCCTCCCCCGAGCCCCGCCTTCAGAGGTATATTCTTCTTTATCCTGATTTCTACTGAAAACACAAGGCCGGTCTTCTCCCTGTAAAGACGGTACGCTTTGGCCATCAGATCTTCACTACCTTCTATGTAACTTTCATTGCCGGTTATTGAAACGGTATTTCCTTCATGTATGGAGAGTTCAATCTCATCATAGAACGGTGTTAATAAGAAATACGAAGAAATCGTATGATATCCATCATCACGCTGTCCTGTAATCTTCAACCCTATGTTCACTTTGGCGTATGCTTTCGTTGAGTAGACCATAGACACAGTGTAGTCAAAAAGAATGTGAATGAATATGCTTTAGGAATGCAGGCTTTGATTCTCGATAAAGACGGAACACTCTTCCCCTACTCCCTCCTGATTCTCCCCATCAAAAGAGTTCTGGAGGAGAATCTTCCGCTAGGAAGGTTTGATGAAGAAAAGAGGAAGAGAATAGTTAATGACTTTCTCTCTGTTCTCTCAATTCACGACAACAGGATAGAGAGTTCCAGTCTCCTCTTTGATAGGAAGAAGAGAAAAAAGGGAATACTTAAACTGGCTCACCTTACGTTGAAGTACCGTCTCAACCCACTTAGGACGATGAAGGGATTTTTGAAAATCAGAAAACGCCATGAATACGGACTTGGAGAAGAGCTTGAGAGCTATGATCTCTCCCCAGTACGGGAGGCACTTGGGCATCTTAGGGAAAGAGGAATCAAAACAGCACTCTTTACAAATGATTCACCCTCTGCAGTGAAAGCAATAGAGGAGAAACTCGGCTTTGTTTTCGACTATCATGTGGACTCCTCATCGAGGATAAGGAAACCGAACAAACTTGCAGTACTCGTCTTCAGCACACTCATGAACATAGAGCCTGAAGACATCGTCCTTCTTTCCGACACCCCGGAGGACCTCAGGATGGGAAGGGAAAGCGGATGCGGGAAGGTTGTAGCCATAACCGGTTCCCTTGAGAGGGAGGAACTTCTCCCCTATGCAGATGTTGTAATATCTGAATTTGGGGAGATTGCAGATTTCTTCTCCTGATTAGGAAAGAGTCATCCCATTCGGAATTTTTGGCATACATCAGTTTTTTCCGAATTAACTTGCAAAAAATCATTGTCATAAACAGGCCCATGGAAAGCAAAATCAACGAAAAGGGATATCTCTTTCTTTCTCTTGAGGACTTTCTTCTGAAGCCTGAAAGCATCTATATGTGATAAGAATTGGGCCCCTTTCCAGGAGCCCGCTTATCATCTACTTTGCAATTACACGCATGAACTTTTTCTTACCGGCCTTCAGAAGGAATGACCCGTCCTTAGCATCATCAAGGGTGAAAGTTTTCTTTATGTCTGTAACCTTCTCACCATTGACTTCAGCACCTCCCTGCGTGACAAGCCTTCTTGCTTCCCCGTTAGAAGGAGTAAGGCCTGCCTTAGTAAAGAGGTCGAGAACTCCGATCCCGTTCTCGAAGAGGCTCTTATCGACTTCGGCTGTCGGCACGTGGGCAGATTCTCCTCCCTCGAAGAGAGCCTTCGCAGCATCCTTTGCTTTCTCAGCTTCCTCTTCTCCATGGATAATCTTTGTTATCTCATAGGCAAGCCTTGCTTTCGTGTCATTGACATTCCTCTGCGGGTCTTCATATTCCTTTATCTCATCAAGGTCCATGAATGTGAAGAGCTTCATGAACTTGATTGCATCAGCATCCGCAATGTTTCTCCAGTATTGATAGAAGTCATACGGGGAATAGAGGTTCGGATCCAAGAATACGGCCCCCTTCTCACTCTTACCCATCTTCTTGCCGTCAGCACGCATGATGAGATTGAATGTAAGGCCGAAGCACTCTTCTCCTCCCATTCTCTGGATGAGATCGATTCCTGCGACGATGTTTCCCCATTGGTCAGCACCGCCGATCTGGAGTCTCGTCCCATACTTCTCGTTCAGCATCTTGTAATCGTATGACTGGAGAAGCTGGTAGTTGAACTCAATGAAGCTCAATCCCCTCTCAAGGCGCTGCTTGACACCTTCAAAGGTAAGCATCCTGTTTACAGAGAAATACTTTCCGACATCCCTCAAAAAAGAGATGTAGTTGAGATCCACAAGCCAGTCGGCATTGTTGACTATGTCTGCCTTTCCGTAACCCTCTGGAGGGTTATCGGAAAAGTCAACGACTTTAGCCAGCTGGCGGGCGATGTTCTGAGCGTTCTTCTCAATCTCCTCAACAGGCAGAATCTTTCTCATCTCCGTCTTTCCAGACGGGTCCCCGATAAGACCGGTACCGCCTCCGACAAGTGCAAGAGGTCTATGACCGTACATCTGGAGGTGATGCATGGCAAAGAACGGGACAATGTGTCCCACATGGAGGGACGGGCCTGTCGGGTCTGTTCCACAGTAGAAGGATACACTCTCCCTGTCCATGAGGTCACTCAAGCCCTCAAGATTGGTGCAATCCTTTATAAATCCCCTGTCAGCCAATACCTGGAGTGCCTTGTTCATACTCTTGTGTACTCCTTCATCTTTTCCTTGATAAACGGAACAAGTGCATCAGCACTTACCCTTTCCTGCTTCATCGAGTCACGGAAACGAACTGTGACAGTCTGGTCTTCAAGTGTCTGGTAGTCGACTGTTACGCAATAAGGAGTTCCGATTTCATCCTGGCGGCGGTAACGTCTTCCGACAGCACCACTCTGGTCATAGTATGTTGTGAAGTCGTCTCTGAGACTCCTGTCGAGCTTCTGTGCATACTCTGCAAGTCCGTCCTTCTTGACAAGCGGAAGAACAGCAACCTTGACAGGTGCGATATAAGGATGGAAGTGGAGGACAGTTCTGACATCACCCTCTGGAGTCGGTTCCTCGTCATAGGCATCACTGAGTGCCATGAGAACATTACGTGTAAGGCCGGCAGAAGTCTCGACAACATACGGGATATATCTCTCGTTGGTCTCGGGATCAAGGTATGTGAGGTCCTTTCCACTGAACTTGGTGTGCTGTGTAAGGTCATAGTCAGTACGTGAGTGTACACCTTCAAGTTCCTGCCATCCCATCGGGAAGAGGAACTGGATGTCATAAGCATCCTTAGCATAGAATGCAAGTTCATCCGGACCATGCTGGTGCCATCTCAAATGCTCTGGATGGATACCCATCTTGGAGTAGAACTTCATTCTCTCCTCTCTCCAATACGGGAACCATTCCTCATCGGTACCGGGCTTGCAGAAGAACTGCATCTCCATCTGCTCAAACTCACATGAACGGAAGATGAAGTTCTTTGTTGTGATTTCGTTTCTGAATGACTTACCGACCTGTGCAATACCAAAAGGAACCTTGACTCTGCTTGACTGGAGGACATTCTTGTAGTCGACATAGATTCCCTGTGCTGTCTCAGGTCTGAGATAGACGACAGAAGCAGCATCCCTGTTTGCCCCGATATGGGTCTCAAACATCAGGTTAAAGTTTCTCGGCTCTGTGAATGTACCCTTGTTACCACATACCGGACAGGGAGCATTGAGATCAATCTGGTCAGCACGGAAACGGGACTTACAGACCTTGCAGTCAACCATCGGGTCCGTAAAATTGGAAACATGTCCCGAAGCTTCCCAGACACGCGGATGCATGAGGATGGAGGCATCAAGACCTACAATATTGTCATGCATCCTTGTCATCTCCTTCCACCAGAAATCACGGATGTTATTCTTGAGCTCGACGCCCATCGGGCCGTAGTCATATGCTCCGTTGAGTCCGCCATATATCTCAGAAGACTGGAAGATGAATCCCCTTCTCCTGCATAGTGATATGATTTTGTCCATTGTTACTTCAGCCATTTCTTAATTCTCCTTTAAAAATTCAATAGATCTGTTAAGTCTTTTCTTGCATTCATCCAAACCGAGAAGTCTTATGGAATCGAAGAGAGGAAGAGATACAGTGGAATTGGTAAGTGCAACCCTGATAGGCTGGAACACACCGTTTACCTTTATGCCGAGGCTCTGGGAAAGAGCACAGAGCTCCTCCTCGATTGTCTTCTCATCCTTTCCGCCCTCAAGTCCCGAGATAAGGATTTCACTACCCTTCTCCAATGCTTCAAGAGTATTGTCTGCATCGGAACCCTTGGCAATATAGAGAGCCTTGTCTGAGACAGGATTATCCCTGAAAAGGAACTCGGTAAGAGGAACACAGTCAGAGAGAGTCTTCATCCTTTCCTTGACAGACGGCATAAGGGAGAGGATATAAGCCTTCTCCTTATCTGTCGGCTCGGGAGAGATGAATCCGGCCTTCTCGAAATACGGAAGGCAGAGCTCACAGAGTTCCTCGTTGCTCTTCTGCCTGATATACTGACCGTTGAACCAGTCAAGTTTGCTGTAGTCGAACTTAGCAGGAGCAGAATGGATGTTTTCAAGTCTGAAGCACTTCTCAAGCTCTTCCTTAGTGAAGAACTCGGTCTTGTCATCAAGAGCCCACCCGACAAGCGTCACATAGTTGATGATAGCTTCCGGAAGATATCCCTTCTCTCTGAAATCCCTCACGGCAGTGGAGCCGTGTCTCTTACTCAATTTCTGTCCGTCCTTTCCCATAACCATCGGAAGATGGCAATAGATAGGAGGCTCCCATCCGAATGCCTCATAAAGGAGGATGTGCAGCGGACCGGATGGAATCCACTCCTGTGCACGCATGATATGTGTAATACCCATCATGTGGTCGTCGATAACGTTAGCCAGGTGATAGGTCGGGAAACCGTCGCTCTTGAGAAGAATCGGATCGGGGGACACATCCTTGTTCTTGCGGGTAATATCACCCATGATGACATCATGGAAGGTAGTCTTGCCCTCAGTCGGCACCTTCAGCCTAATGACAGGTTTGATTCCCTGCGCCTCAAGTTCCCTTCTCTCCTCTTCGGTGAGATTGGCGCAATGCCTGTCGTAGCCCTGGTATTGGCTCTTTGACTGAGCCTGCTCTTCTCTCAATTTCTCCAGTCTCTCCGGAGAACAGTAGCAGTAATAAGCCTTCCCGTCTCTGACAAGCTTCTCTGCATATTCCTTGTAGATATCGAATCTTTCTGACTGGACGTAAGGCCCGTAGGGACCACCAACAACAGGACCTTCATCCCATTTGATTCCCAGCCACTCAAGAGTGTCATAAAGGTCCTGGAGGGACTCCTCAGTATAACGCTCTCTGTCTGTATCCTCTATGCGGAGAATAAACTTGCCTCCCATAGACTTAGCGAAAAAATAGTTAAACAGTGCGGTTCTAATACCACCAATATGCTGCAACCCAGTTGGCGACGGGGCGTAGCGTACACGAACTTCCATCGTTTTCTCCTAAAACAAGTGATGGTGAAATTCTAAACTGTTGGAAGGAAAAGAACAACAGAGGAAGAGAATTCGAGAAAAGATAAACAAAAATACTTAAATTTGACTTCATCCCCCCAGATTGGTATATTGAGGATGTAAAGAGTGCACTACCGATGAGCGGTTATCTGCCTCAGTACAATTTTAGGTAATAAACTAAAATCGCCATAGGCGCTAACTATCGGCGATTATTTTTTTTGTCATAGCACCGACTGACAACAACAAATTTCTTGCAGAATAGAGAGTTATCACGTCCAAATGTGAAACGAATCATTACACATCCACTCAAAATATGCTTGATTTGATTTGACTTCTTACCCCCAGATTGGTATATTGA
>CAVIAZ010000007.1:0-29920 GCA_963640795.1 bacterium
GAGCTTGACAATGTAGCGGGTGGAAGAAAATGTGGGACAATCTACAAAGATGGGAGACCTGTTGTTACGACATTAAACAGCTGTGAATACTTTCAGAAGGAAAGAACACTTGAAAGAATCCCTGGTGGATATTGCAAGGATTGCACTTACAGCCAGGTTGAGGGAAAGGATTTTCCAATATTAGTTTGCCGACATCCTTATAGATACGAAAACTAATTTGGACATAGTGAATCATCTTTTTGGATTTATTCCCAGCTGGATAAGAACAAGTATAGCCATGCTTGAGGCCCTGAGGGTTTCGGCATGGTTTTTTCATCAGCCATTACCCATGAATTCTACAGGCTAAGAAAAAACGGAAAATTCTGATAGATACCTCACGTTTTCAATGTTAGACTAACAAAAAAGACAAGATTAGGAGTTATTTATGACGATATCCGAAAAACTATTGAATTATGGCATCAAAGCCCCAGACATCCTTCTTCCGAAGAAGTCTGTTGACTCAAAAAAGTGGGCAGTCGTTGCCTGTGACCAGTATACATCCCAGCCGGAATACTGGGAGAGTCTCTCTGATGAGGTGGGAGAAGACCCGTCAACCCTCAGGATAATCTACCCGGAGGTCTACCTCGAGAGTGGTGACAAGGAGAAAATCATCTCATCCATCAACAGAAAGATGAACGAGTACCTTGATGGAGGAATCTTTGACGAGTACAAGGACAGTTTCATCCTGGTTGAAAGAACAACTGAAAGTGGAACACGTTTCGGCCTCATGGTGGCACTGGACCTGGAAGCCTATGACTATGCAAAGGATTCAAGAACACTCATCAGGGCAACAGAAGGCACAATACTCTCTCGTATCCCGCCAAGAAAGGAAATTAGAAAGGATGCTCCGATTGAGCTGCCGCACATTATGGTTCTCATTTCAGACAAGGACAGGAAGATTATCGAGCCGTTGAGAGACAGAAGAAATGAACTCTCTCTCGTCTACGACTCTGAGCTCAACAAGAACGGAGGACACCTCAGAGGATATCTTGTCAACAGTGAAAGCGACAAGGAAGGCATCCTCAAAGGATTTGAGGACCTCTACTCTGCTCTCGACAAGTCCAACCCGCTACTCTTCGCAATGGGGGACGGCAACCATTCACTTGCAACTGCTAAGTCATGCTGGGAAGATATCAAGAAAAACCTCTCCGAAGAGGAGAAACTCACTCACCCCGCACGCTTTGCACTTGTTGAAATCGAGAACATCTTCGACGAAGGCCTCCTCTTTGAACCTATCCACAGGGTATTCTTCAATATTGACCAGGAGACATTCGAATCAATACTTAAAGAATTCTGCTCTTCCTTCACAAAGGAGAAGGTTGCATGCAGGAACTGCCTTATCAAGGGAGTCAATGAGCCGGGACAGCACTTCGGCCTGAACTGTGGTGATGACCTCTATGTCTACACAGTCAATGGAGGAGAGAAAGCCATAGCTGCAGGAACCATCCAGCTTGTCATCGACAGGATGCTTGAAGAGAAAAAGGGAGAGGTTGATTATATCCACGGTGTCGATGTCACACTCGAACTGGGTGCAAGAAAAGGCAATCTTGGTATCATCCTCCCGGATGTTTCCAAGGAGAAATTCTTCTCCGACATGCTCAAGGACGGAGCTTATCCACGTAAGACATTCTCGATAGGCCATGCCAACGAGAAACGCTACTACATGGAAGCAAGAAAGATCCGCTAATCAGAGTTTGAACTCATACGAGCCCTGCCTCAACACACGGTAGGGCTTTTTTGTTGCATCAACAAGTGTAGAGCTCTTTCCTCCATTGACAGTATCTGATTTGACGATGAAATCAACCTTATCACCAAAAACAGGTAGAATCTCATCAAATGTCAGAAGACTCGGCGATCCCGATATGTTCACCGATGTTGAGAATATGGGCCCGGAGAGAGGAAGAAGGAGCGACAGAAAAGGATCAGATGGTACACGGACAGCGAGGGTAGTTCCATCAGAAGCAGGAAGAATTGCAGTCAGGCTGCACGGCCAGAGGGAGAGAATGTCATCCGGAACGATGAGATTGCTCTCCTTCACCTGTTCACGTGTCATGAGCACAATGAAATTCTTGCTCTGAGGTCTCTCCTTGATCTGGTAGAGTCTCTCCTTTATATCATCATTAACTATCCCCGAGAGGCCGTAGATAGTGTCACACGGAAGAATTCCTACCTCCCCCCTTCTGAGTCTTGATGCCAGCTCGCCAATATTACTTCTCTCATACCCGATTATGTCTGCCATGCCTTACTCCTTTCCTCTTTATGCGAGGTACAACCAACAGAATGAGAATACAATATAAAAGTGTCACAAGAAGGGAGACAAGAAGACAACCTGCGTTGCTGATTCCCCTGAATTCACCTCTATTGCTGCCACTATCTCCTCCACTTACCGGGTCAAATATATCATCATCGGAGAAAGAGTAGACAAGCTCCCCGTCCACACCATAGGAATAGCCACCTCCGGATGCACGGTACCTCAAGGCATTGAGGGTTCCCTCCCTCTCTTTAATCTCATTCTCAACAATTCTCAGCTTCTCATTCATCGTTCTTCTGACGATAAAACCACTGGAGGAGAAAAAGAAGACTGTCACCACAAGGGAGAGAAGGAAAATGAGAATAACAGATAAAACATTAAATCTTGTATTCATATCATTCTATCGGTATAATATTACAATGAATTGCCTCTTTTGGCACGACTTTTAGGAGGAAATATGGCAAAAGCCAAGAATACAAGTAAGCTTGTTCTGACAAGTGTAATTCTTTCGATCCTAATTCTTGCAGTTTTTACTGGAGTTTTTATCCTTTTCATAGTTCCCGCCTACAATATATCGCGTGATGATGTCTACAACATACTCTCAAAGGCACTCCCCATCCTTATAGGACTGGTTTTCATTGAAATAGCTGTTATCACATCAGGACGCAACAATCCCGATAATGATGAATACATGGAGAAAATCGACAAGCTTGCCCCCAATGCCTATGACTCTCCCCTCTACACCAGACCTCTTGATGATCCTTCCTCTACAACTGTTTCAGGTGAAGAATTTGATTTTGTGAAGAAAGAGACTGTCGTCAGGGAAGTTATAAAGGAAGTCCCAGTCGAGGTTATCAAGGAAGTTGTAAAGGAAGTCCCAGTTGAGGTTGTAAGAGAAGTTCCGGTTGAAGTTGAAGTCATCAAGGAAGTTCCTGTTGAGGTTGTAAAGGAAGTTGAGAAAGAAGTTCCAGTTGAAGTTATCAGGGAAGTTCCTGTCGAGATAGTGAAGGAGATTGCTCCTGAAGTTATAATCAAAAACAACTACACTCCTGTCGAAATTGTTAAAGAGACAGTAAAGGAAGTCCCGGTTGAAGTCATCAGGGAAGTCGAGAGAGAAGTCCCGGTTGAGATTATCAAAGAAACAGTAAAGGAAGTTCCTGTCGAAGTTATAAGAGAGGTTCCGGTAGAAGTAATTAAAGAAGTTATTGTTGAGAAAGAGCCTGAAGTCATCATAAAGAACAACTACACACCTGTTGAAATCAAGGTTCCGGAAGTGGTTGAGAAAGAAGTTGAGGTTAAGGAAAGTGAGAATATCACATTCATGGATGCCCTCAAGGAAGAAGTTGATGCAGCAAAGGATCTCGGCTATCCTCTCACCCTTGTTTCCATGAAGGAGGGAGACACAGAGGAAATCGGAAAAGCTTTCGATGCTCCTGTCTTCAGCGAAAATGGAATCTTCTACGTAATCCTCCCATTCACAAGGCGAAAGGATGTACTTAAGAAAGCAAGGCTCCACAATGCCAGCATCGTCGAACTCGACAAGTCGGGAACGCCTGAAAGCATACTCGATAGAGTCAGCAGATAGAAGAGAGGCACAGCATCAAAGACTGTGCCTGTTTTATTCAAAGAGGATAAAAATCTTTCTAACAAAACGCCTCTCTGATCGTATATATCATTGAAACTTAACTTTATATAAGGAAGTAAGAATATGGAAATTACTAAGGAATTTTTAAAAAAGGCAAAACTTGCAAAGAATCCCGAAGAACTTATCACGCTGGCAAAGGAAAACGGCGTTGAACTAACTGAGGAAAAGGCAAAGACATATTTTGCAAAGCTCAATTCCAAGGAAGGTGAACTTGCAGATGATGAACTAGGCGATGTAGCCGGGGGCAGAAAGTGCGGAACAATCTATAAAGACGGATGGCCTGTTATTGTTGCACAATTAAATAGCTGTGAATATTATGAATATGGTAAGGATAGAGGGTATCCTGAAACTGAAGAAAACTGTAACTCCTGTGTTTATCGTGACTCGACTGGATTTTTAGAGGTATGTAAATGCCCTAAAAGGTATGAAAACTGATAATTTAAATAAGGGAGAAAGAATATGAATCTTAACGACAAATTGATTGAAAATGCAAAAAAGCAAAGACTCCCGAAGAGCTTCTCAAATTAGCAAAAGAAAACGGCGTCGAACTAACTGAGGAAGAGGCAAAGACATATTTTGCAAAGCTCAATTCCAAAGCTGGAGAGCTTGCTGATGACGAGCTGGGAGATGTGGCTGGTGGAAGAAAATGTGGGACAATCTACAAGGACAGCAGACCAGTTGTTTTTGAATTCAACACTTGTGATTACTTCATCAGTAAAAGTACTGGGGAGCATTATGATGGTGGCTTTTGCCGTTCCTGCAAATATATGAAAATCGATTGTGTGTATGTTTGTGACTGTCCTCAAAGGCGCGACAACTAAACTTTAAGATATGCTGTCACTCCCATCAAATGAGAGTAGTAGCGTTCAGCAAGAAACAAGATAAGGGAGGCTTCGTGCCTCCCTTCTTATGTTAAATTTAGAGAATACCAATTTCCCCGATAGCAAAAGCTATCTTTTCATTTCCCTCTTTATTTAAATATACCACAGAATAGCGATAAAACAAGCATGAACTTACAAAAGATAAATAAATATAAAAAACAGAATTAGAAGAAAAACGCTCTAATCCTTAAGTGCAATATTGAAAGACATGCGGTCCTTAGTGAGGATGGTATTGGGAAATACTTCCTTTGCTTCAGAGAGAAGTTTCTTGAGTTCCCTCTCCTGATAGCGCGGAGAATAATGCTGGAGACAGAGCATACCACACTCCCCGTCCCTGGCAATCTGTGCAGCCTGGCGTGCCGTCATGTGCTTCTTCTCAATTGCACTCTCAAGAAGGGCATCCTCAAACATCCCCTCACACATCAAGATATCTGAATAGCTGACGAAATCTGCTATCTGGGGAAAGTAGAGTGTGTCTGTTATGTAGCTGAACTTTCTTCCTTCCCTTCTCTCTCCCATTACATCACAGCTTCTGACTATTCTCCCATCCTCAAGCGTAATATCTTCACCGTCCTGGAGACGTGAAAAGAGAGGCCCCCTGGGAACACCCAGAGCAATTGCCTTATCGGGGAAAAACTCACCCTTCCTGTAATCTTCAACAAGGGAATAGCCGTAGCATGGCTTAGTATGATCCAGGCCGTAGGCATTGATTGAAAATCCGTCTCCGCGATATATCTCACCCTCTCTTACGGGAGTGAAAACAATCTCATAGTTTATGTACATATCGAGAATACGGCGTGACGACTCAATATATTCCCCGAGTTTTGCCGGTCCGTAGATATAAAGTGGCTCATCCCTGTCCACCTGGCTGGAGAGCATCAGGAGGCCCGGAAGTCCCGTGACATGATCAGCATGCATATGAGAGATGAAGATTGCTGTGATTTTCTTCCATTTAAGGTTAAGCATCTTGAGGGATACCTGTGTTCCCTCTCCGCAATCAAATAGAAATAACTCTCCCTCTCTCCGTACAAGGCACGACGTGAGGAACCTGCCGGGAAGGGGCATCATACCACTGGTTCCCAGTTGAAAGACCTCTAAGCTCATAGAGAGAAGACTACAACAGATACAAAGAAAATTCCATCACTCTCCCTTTATCTCTTTTATGAGTTCAACATTCCCGGTACGCCTGAGTTCTATTCTCAATGTAAGAGAGGAGCAGAGGAGCATTGCAATGAGCATCATGATTATTGATGAAAACGGTATTGAGAGAGTGAAAGATGTTATGTAGTTCTCAATAAGTTGTGGCTCCTTTAATGCCACAAAAGAAATCATAGAAGGCGAGAAGAGGGAAAGAAGAAGCCCGCCGCAGATTCCCAGAAGAGACGAAATAAAGACGGATGAGAGTGTCATCTTCCTGTAAATTACCCTTATTCTTTTCTCGCTTATCCCCATCAGACGAAGGGAAGCTATGTCCTTTCTGTCACGTGATGTATATATATGAGCTATATCTGCACTGAAGAAGGCAGCAAGAAGCGCAACGAAGATAAGTATGACATAAAGTATCATGATGGACTGGTCAACGTTAGTACATAGTGACGAGTATTTTTCCTTGTAGCTGACTGCGTTTATTCCATCTGCATTGAGGCTCTTCACCAGAGCATCAACATCATCCCCCTTCTTAAGGAGAATCTCATAGGAAGAAGTGCTGTCAAGAAGGGAAATATCGACAAAGCCAAGATATCTGTCAAGCTGTGCATAGCCTGAGGAATAAATCCCCTTTACTGTCATCAGAACAGGTCTTGCTCTTCCCTTATCAGTCTCATAGAGAAGGAGGGTCATCTGGTCTCCCGTCTCCAGTTCCAGGATGGATGCAAGGCTGGAGGAAATGATTATTTCATTTTTGTAGCTCTCATCAGAGAGAACAAGTTTCATCCCCTCTTTCCGTTCACCTGCAAAATATTGTGCTATATCAACTCCCTTAAGATGAACCAGGCTCTTACCCGATTCTGCATAGAGGATTCCGTCCCCCGTCTTCACTTCGTCGATAACTGCCCCGTCATATGAAGAGACGTCAACTATCGTCTCTGTTTCTATCGAACCGCATCCGAGAAGGACAATCATCCTGTCGATGGCTCCCGTCATTGATGATATAAACACCATTACAAAGGTAAGCGTCAGGACGATAAGAAAGACAATGAGGGACGGAAAATAGTGTCTGGCAACATAGCCGGGAGACATTCCTTTTCCGCATTTACGACCTAGGTAGAGTCTCTCCCCGTCATTTTTCATAGAGGACTCCCCCCTGAAGAGTATACTCCCTGTCTGCTCCCGCAGCAAAAAGGCTGTTATGAGTCACAAGAAGAAGTCCCTTCTTCTCCTTTTTCACTGCATCAAAGAGAAGACTCTCGACTGTGCTGCTTGTCTTCTCATCAAGGTTTCCAGTCGGCTCGTCAGCAAAGACAATGCTTGGAGATGATGAGAGTGCCCTGGCAATGGCAACTCTCTGTCTCTCTCCCCCCGAGAGAATATTCGGCCTGTAATTCCTCCTCTCTTCCATAGAGACAAGTTCAAGGAAATATTCTGCCTTTTCTAATGCACTTCTTCTCTTCTCTCCCCTAATCAGAAGTGGCATCGCAACATTCTCCAGAGAAGTAAAATCATCAAGAAGCATCGAGTTCTGGAAGACGAACCCCATATATCTGTTACGCATCAGGGCAAGTTTCTCCTCATTGAATGAAGAGACTTCCTCACCCGAGTAGAATATCTTTCCGTCTGTAGGAAGACTGAGGAGGGCTGCTATGGAGAGTAGTGTCGATTTCCCGCACCCGCTTCTCCCTGTTATAGCTATGCTCTCCCCGTCATGGAGTGTCAGGTTGATGTCTTTCAGCACAGAGAGCGTATCATCTCCTCCCGGAGTCGGAAATGATTTGCTGATTTTCTTCATTCTCAGGAGTTCATTCGGCATAGAGCACCTCACTTATTTCTTTTTTCTCCCTCTTCCTGTTTTCTCTCATAGTGAAGAGTATTGTGATAATTACCATAAAAAGCGAGAAGGAAAGGAACCCGGCATACGGCAACGAGAGAGATAGCGTCATAATCACATTCGACGAAGACGAGAATCTTTCTAACCCGATGAGAACAAAGATTCCCTGGAGAAGGCCGAGAAGTATTCCCGATAGTATTACTTCGAGAAAGGAAAGAAGGGAAATGAGTCTTATCCTTCTTTTCTCCATACCCAGAATCTGAAGTTCTGCCATCTCTTTCATCCTCGAGGAATTAAAGAGGACAACACCTTCCTTGACAGAAACGGCAATTATTATAAAAAGGAGTGAAAGCACCCCGTACATCAATGCCTTCTCAACAAGAAATGCCCCGTAAAGCGAGGACTCACTCTCCTTCCAGGAGGTAAGGGTATAGCCGCCAGCGACAAGTTTGTCATACTCCTCCTCACCTATCCCCTTTATTGCCGTCTTCATATTCACATTCTCATCTGCCTCGGAAAGTGGAAGAAAGAGCATGGTATCATCAAACTCACTGGACAGGGCCGTATAATAGACCCCGCTTATTTCATAGGAAATATTCTTCAGCGTTGTTATTCTCGTTCCAGTCCTCAGCATTGAAAGAGTCACATTGCCCCAGCTGTTATTCTCAAGAAAGGAGAAAGGAACAAGAAGAGAGCTTGCATCCCCGAAGTATATGTTCAAACCGCCGTCATAGGAAGAATCTATATACCTCACAAGGTATGAGCCACCCTCTGAGAGGGCCTCACCCTCCCCATAAGTGAATACCACACTCCCGGGAAGGAGAGCACTTATTTCATCACTGTAATCCCCATCAATTGTGTAATCGAATGACCTTACGTTCCTGATGGCGTCAAAACGTGAAGTCTGGAGAAAGGTCATTATCGCAATGACAACCACGACAACGACAAGAGAGAGAGCAACAGAAAGCATTGTCCTTATTGATCTCGATCTGAGAGACTTTGAATGCGGGAAAGCATAGTGCAATGAAAGACGGAGCATCATAGTGCATAGGCCTCTTTTATTCTCTTTCCGTCCGCATCATAGATGAAGACGTATTTAGCCTCACCTTGTACAAATCGTCTCTCCTCAATTGTCCCGTCTTCCCTTGTCTGTCTTTCACTAAGGAGTACATCTTCATCTGTATAGCGTCTGATGACTATGCCATCCGGAGTATAGGCTGTGACAGTCTTTCCGTCTGTGCCAGATTCGCTTTTCTCGCTGAGTGTCCCGTCTTCATTGTAGGAATAGGTGATTTCTGTCTCCCCTTCCTCCTCTCTGACAAGTCTTCCGTTACTGTCGTAATAGAATGTCCTCTCCCCGACTGTCTCACTGTACCCGCCGTCATCCGATGCACTGGAAAGAAGTGGCACATCTTCTTCTTTTGCACCGATAGATACCCTCTCTCCGCCCTCATAAACAAAATATCTGTCTGTAAGGTATACGCCCTCATCCTTCTGGCGGTAATAGAGAAGGATGCCGTCAGAGGTTGTCACATACTCAACCTTTTCAACAAGTTCCCCGTCCAGAGAGTAGTTATATCCTGTAAGCACATTGTTGCTATAAAGGTAATTATATTCCTCTGTTCCACCAGAGGTAACAATTATCCTGCGCTCAACATTCCCGCTATTGTTCTTGATTACGGTTTCCTCTCTTTCCGGGCTCTTCTTCGTCCAGCCGGAGGAAGAATATGTCTTACGTGAGTATTCCTCACCGTTATGGTAGAGTATTTCCTCATTCCCGTTCACATCAAGCACCCATTCACTCTCTGTGACGGATGATACGCTCTCCTTCTTCTGGCCCAATGCATTTGATGAATAATACCCGGCAGAAAGCGGAAGCAGAAAAAGAATTAACGGAAGAACAAGGAAAACTGCCCTTTTCAAACTAATCCTCCAGTCCCAGAAGTGCGTTCAGGTACTCCTCCTTATCGAAGGGATGTATGTCTGAATACTTCTCTCCTGTCCCGACAAAGACAATCGGAAGGGAAAGTGTCTTTCCTATCTGTACAAGGGCACCGCCCTTTGCTGCAGAGTCATACTTGGTGAGGATGACGCCGTCAAGCTTTACAGCCTGGTTGAAGAGGTTAGCCTGAGAAAGACCGTTCTGTCCGGTTGTAGCATCAATGACAAGGAACTTCCTGTAATTCTCTTCCTTTATTCCCCTGCCATGTACTATCTTGTCAATCTTCTGGAGTTCCCTCATCAGGTTCTCCTTATTGTGCATTCTCCCTGCTGTGTCTACAAGGACAAGGTCATCTTTCTGGGCTATAGCAGATGTCAAAGCATCATAGACAACAGCTCCCGGGTCGGATCCCGTCTGCTGCTTCACAATCCTCATGCCGAGTCTGTCAGCATGTATGTCCAGCTGATCAACTGCGGCAGCACGGAAGGTATCTGCTGCGGCAAGGAGGACCTTCTTACCCTTTTCACGGTAGTAAGAGCCCATCTTGGCAATACTTGTCGTCTTTCCCACTCCGTTCACGCCAAGAATCATGAAGACGTTCACACCCTCCGGAAGGTCAAGCGGGTACGGATTGACATACTCAGAGAGAATCTCCTTCATTATCTTCTGCAATTCCACAGGCTCTGTAATCTTTCTCTCTTTAGCTTCCTTACGCAGTGTATTGATTATCTCCTCCGTAAGTCTTGAGCCAAGGTCCCCTTCAACAAGGGTATCCTCCAGATTTTCGAAGAATTCCTCGTCAATCTTTGAGGATGTGAACAAGCTCTTTATCTTTGCACTGAATTTTGAAAATAATCCCATTATATCTTCCTTATAAACCCGTCTGGGCTGCATTGTAATAGTCTATCGCACTTTGCACCAGATTCACTAATGATACTACCGTGCACCCGGTGAAAACAACCTTAGAAAAACTGCCGAGCGTTGACGAATAATAATTCGTTATGGCATTTGATGCTGTATATCCCCCGAAGGAGAGAAGCACATAGAAAAGGGAAGAATAGAACTCACCCTTCTTCTGTCCTAGGAGGTCGACACTCTCCGTCCAGAGAGGCGCCATCGAGAGTGTAATATGATTAAGTTTCCTTCTCTCCTGGTACGAGTATTGGCTGAAGCGGTCTGACGACAGCGTGATTATATAAGGTACCCGCGCCGAATCCATTATTCCTTTCTCAACTTTTATCCCGTTGAAATAGATATCAGCATCAAAGGGATATGTTGAAAAAGAGAGGACAAAAGGCTCACTCTCTTCAAGAGAAAGCTTTATCTCATCATACGAACCGTCAAGCATAAGAGTGAACACACTGTCCTTGTGGCCGTAACTGGAAAGTGTGAAGGTATGACTGCCGTCCTTCAGAATAAGGTACCCGTCCCCGGCATACTCTGTCCCGTCAATAAGGATTGTCGAATCAACAGGAGTCAGATTGAGAGTATAGAGATGCCATTCATCCCCGAGAAGGAGACCTGAAAGAAGTGTATAGAGCACGTTCTCTTCACTCGAGGAGGTGACTGTATTGAACCATGCAGAGTGAATAATCTTCCCGTTGAAGAAGATCTCTATAAACGCAATGTCATCATA
Organism: bacterium; assembly: GCA_963640795.1. Classification (GTDB taxonomy): domain Bacteria; phylum Spirochaetota; class Spirochaetia; order Sphaerochaetales; family Sphaerochaetaceae; genus Ornithospirochaeta. The sequence goes on from CAVIAZ010000007.1 coordinate 11,378, forward strand.
AGTCACACTCGATATATAAAAAATCCCGTCAATGCTGTTCTTCATCCTTACGTAGTCATAGGCATCAGGGTCACCTGAAGAGAGAAAAGATTCATATTGTGATAAATCAAGTGTGACAGCCTCAATGTCGAGAGTTTCAAAGGGAGAGGTCTCCTCTTCCTTATATGAACTGAACTTCTCGCTCTGGCTTTCTGTTGTGAGAGTCTTGTATTTTGAGATAAGACTCTCCCTCTGTCTTCTCTCCTCCCTCAATAGAAGCACCTCATCGCTTCCGACACTTTTGAATGAGGAGAGGACGGTATTGAAGAGAGTTATGTATTCATCATTGTTTCCGCCTACCGTAATCCTGAGCGTCTCGGCATGGAGGACGGAGGCAGAAATCAATAATAGCAATAAAACAAGGAAAACCTTAGTTTTCTTTGACAAAGTGGAGATAGCTTTCAATGAAGTCATCAATCTCTCCATCCATAACGGCACTTATGTTACCGGTACTGTAATTGGTCCTGTGGTCCTTTACCAGTGTATAGGGCTGGAAGACATAGCTCCTGATCTGGCTGCCCCATGCAATATCCTGCTTGGCGATTGCATTGGCCTCCTTCTCTTTTTCCTTCTCCTTCTGGTAGTACTCATAAAGCTTTGCCCTGAGCATCTTGAAGGCGACATCCTTGTTCATATACTGGCTGCGTTCATTCTGGCACTGGACGACAATACCTGTTGCATAGTGCGTGATTCTCACAGCACTGTCCGTCTTGTTGACATGCTGGCCACCCGCACCGCCTGCACGGTAAGTATCGAGTCTGTAGTCCTCCGGCTTGATGTCTATCTCTATATCATCATCAACCTCGGCAGAAGCATAAACGGAGGCAAAGGATGTGTGGCGTCTCTTTGCAGCATCGAATGGGGAAATCCTGACAAGTCTGTGAACCCCAGCCTCTCCCTTGAGATAACCGAAGGCATACTCACCGCTCACCTTCATGGTGACAGATTTTATTCCGCCTTCATTCTCCTCCAGGTCGAGGATCTCACACTTGAAACCATGACGCTCCGTCCACCTAATGTACATTCTCATGAGCATGCTTGCCCAGTCGGAAGCTTCAGTTCCACCTGCTCCCGCATGAACGGAAAGATAGAGATTGTTCCTGTCAAACTTACCGTCAAGGAGAGTCTTGACCTTGAGAGGCTTGAACTTTGCCTCTAGGTCATCTATCTGCTTTTCAAGTTCTGCTCTGAGTTCCTCATCCTCTTCGCTCTTGTAGAGATCCAACAGCTCACCGAGGTCGTCTATCTCCCCGATTATCTCCTTCCAGGGATAGTAGCCGTCCTTGAGTGACGAGAGGCGCTGGAATGTCTTCTCTGCTTTTTCCGGGTCTGACCAGAAATCGGGATGGGCTGTCTCAGCCTCAATCTCCTTTATCTTGCTTTCAGTACCAGAGGCTTCAAAGACGCCTCCATACATTGTAAGCTTCAACCTTTATATCTTCGAATTTTGATCTGTTTTCTATGAACATATTATTGTCTCCTTATCTATTTATTTGAAATAACTCTTATATTCAGCCTATAGGTTACCGGGACATCGGACGAAACTTCAAGAGGAAATTCGAATGTTATCTTTTTATAAAGCACAAATTCCTCCTCTCCAAGTGCAGTGTCATAACGCCGTGTCTCATTCTCTTCAGTAAGGGTGAAGGTTCTTACAGAACTTATGACCAGCGATGAGTCGGATTCCTTGGAGCCGTACTTGACAGTCTTAGCCTCAACACTCCCCTTTGCAACCATATCCATTCTCTGTTCAGGAAGGAGCAATACGCCGTCGGGGAATGTCAGGTAAATTGAAACCCTGTAACTTCCCTCAAGTTTCTTCTCCCTGGCAAATATTGTGGTGTCGAGGGTGAATGTATTCATCTTCAGCTTGTAGTTCTTTGTCATGATGAAGGGAAGTGTATCCTCAGGGGACGTCAGAAGAACTTCAGAGCGCTTCTTGCTCACAAGTTCCGGTGTGAACACAGTCTTCTCCATCCCCCACTCCCCGTCAGGAAGCACCACAGCATCCTCAAATGACTTTCTGAGAGGGGCTGAATAGTCATTCTCATCAAATGGTGTACGGGTATCGAAACAGTTGATACCAACCGGAAGATAATCAAACTCGCTCACCGAGCCGCCAAGCGGAGAGACAACAGCAAGGTACGCATCATTCGACATCACAAGAGACGGGTACCCGCTCTCCTCATAATCATATTCTTTAACTGACGGCCCGTCGGTATAACGTCTGAAACAGCTCTCGGCATCAATAATTGCCTGCCAGAACTCCCTGTGGGAGGAGTATCTGAGAGGAGAAAGCTCAGAGTCATGTATGAAAAGATTACCAAGAGAGGTGTTGAACAGCGCTGTAGTCACATCCTTTTTAAGAAACCGGTTGTTCCTGAGCTGCCCGCTCTCTGCCAAAGTTATATACCTGTTGTACAGATACCGCATCGGAGCATTTTTGACAAAGAGAGAATTGACAGCTGAAAGGGAATATGTGACGCTGTCCCTGCCGTACCATCCCTGTGGAAGATAACCGTTCGATTGGGCAGAAAGCGAAGACAAGGGGGAGGTCTGGAACCTGTCAAAGATATCACAAATAAGAGAACCGGGCCTGTTTCCCTTTGCTTCCCTGACTGCCCCGAGGACAAGCTGGTCTATATTGAGGAATATGACTCCCCCGCTCTCCCCGTTTTCATGTATGACGGAAAGAATACGGCTCCGGAGTGTCTGGTAGTCAATCTGTCCTACCGAGTAATCCCTCACAGCCAAAGAAGCAGAATCACAAATGGGGAATATGTTTACTCTCTTTCCCAACTCATTCATTACGAAAGGAGACTTTTCCCTGCAGGAGTTCTCATTACAGGTGTTGATGACTACATTATCTATCCCTGCATTATTCAGAAGTGTGATGTAATTCGGCTGCCACACTTCCCCGTAGAAAAATGCAGACTGGGGAAGCACCCCGTACTCGTGCCTGATTTCGCTTGTGAACTTTTCAATCTGGCTTCCCCTGTCCTTTGGAGGAAGGAGAGAGAGAACACTTTCGCTCCATACTCCTGTCATCGGTTCGATGTCACCACGCTTCATGCACATGGCTATAAGGGTCTTGTACTCTTGTCTATCTCTCTTGAGATGCTTCAGCATTTTTGATGACTGGTACAGGGCCAGATGGTTTCCCGGTTTATTGTACAGATACGAAAGAATCGGCTCATATACAAGGGAAAGAGTTCTGTCAAAAAGAGATGAAGGTGCGCTATAGAGCGTAGTGTACAGTCCTAAAGCCACCTTCATCATTCTTCTCCTTCTATATCTTCAGAATACACTTCTGCGGACACTTCTCACATGCCTCAGGTGCATTCTCCTGATTTTTACTGTAGTCGTTTCTCGAGAGGAAAGACTCCACCACAAACGGGGAATCTCCGACCTTAACCTCACAAATCTTACATCCGATACATGCCACAGAACATGCCGCCTTAGCTTTAGCACCACTCTGGTGATTGGAGCATGCAACAACATATTCCTGCGAATACGGGATAAGTTTTATAGTACCCTTAGGACATACCCTAGTGCAAGCACCGCAACCGATACATTTTTCCCTGTCGACTACGATAGCACCATCACTATCCCTTCCGATAGCACCACTTGGACATACTTTCATACAGGAGCCCAGTCTGAGACACCCTTCCTTGCAGCCGTTGTCACCAGAGAAAAGAAGATTTAGGGCATTGCAGTCATCCATGCCGTCATAGTCAAAGTCCTTCTTTGTCACAGAGTCGTTTCCCCTGCAGAAAACATAGGCAACCATTCTCTCCTTTTCCTCTGCTTTGACTCCGACAATCTGGCTCATCTTTTCAGCCAATTCTTTCCCGCCCGGCTGACAGAGCCCGGGGAGAGCCGAGCCGTTGTTCACAGCCTCAGCATAGGCAGAACAGCCCGCAAAGCCACAGCCTCCGCAATTGGCTCCCGGCATTATAGCCTCCAGTTCCTCAAGCCTTTCATCCTTTTTCACTCCAAGTTTCTTCTCGGCAATCGAGAGACCGACTCCAAGGAGGAGACCAAGAACAGAAAGAACACCGAATGCATATAAAATATTAATCATCCTCTCCTCCCTTACGCCAGATTAAGGTTAATCAGAAGCGTCGAATCGAATGCCATGAAGGCAAGTGCCATGATTGAAGCCGAAATGAACGTAATCGGAACTTCCTTAAACCATTTTCTGACAGGCATAAGGGAAAGTCTTTCTCTTATGTTCGACATCAATACAATGGCAAGAGTAAAACCTATTCCAGCCGCAGCACCGGCAAGAAAAGACTGCAGAAGATTATGTCCCTCATCGATGTTGATGATGGCAATACCCAGAACGGCACAGTTTGTTGTGATAAGCGGAAGATAAATTCCGAGTGCCTTATAAAGAGACGGACTGAACTTCTTTATGATCATTTCAACAAACTGGACAAGTGCTGCAATAGCAAGGATGAAGGCAATTGTCTTCATATATTCAAGTCCGAACGGAACAAGAAGGCCGTAGTAGATCACCCAGCAGAAGACACTTGTGACACTGGTTACGAATGTGACGGCAGCACCCATTCCAATAGCGGATGAAGGGTTCTTGCTCACTCCTATGAAGGCACAGAGCCCCATGAATTTAACAAGTATGAAATTGTTTACAAATATATATGCAACAAGAATTCCGAAATAGCTCATTTTGCTTCTCCTTTCTTCTCGTCATGTGCCTGCTTCCAGATAAAGAAGGCCTTAAGATATCCCATGACAAGAAGTGCCCCGGCACTCACGGAAATAACTCTCATCGGGGAAGCCGAGAGTCCGGGAATCCTGATAACCCCGTCCCAGTCGCCGATTGCAAAGAGTGTGATTGTTCCGCTCCCGATAATCTCTCGTATGAGAGCGATGAATGTCAGGCCAAGCGTAAATCCGACCCCCATCCCGATTCCGTCGAGGGCACTGTCAAGCACACTGTTCTTGTTGGCAAATGCCTCAGCTCTTCCGAGAATGATACAATTGACAACAATCAGGGCAAGATATATTCCCAATGCCTCATAGAGAGCGGGAAGGTAGGCATGCATCACCATCTCAAGTATCGTGACGAACGATGCAATGATTACGATGTAAGCCGGAATTCTTATTGAATCGGGAATAACCTTCTTGAGTGCAGAGATGAAGATATTCGAGCCCGTGAGGACGAATATGACACCCAGTCCCATTCCGATGGCATTCGACACCTGTGTCGATACAGCAAGGGTCGGACACATCCCGAGCATGATTATGAATATAGGGTTCTCTTTCCAGATTCCCTTTGTGAGTTCTTTCATATGCTGGCTCATACTAAATCTCCTTAACGTATTCGCTGCCGCTCCTGAGTGTCGAGCTGACAGCCCTGAATGTGAATGAAGCCCCGCTGACGAGCGCTTTGTCGCTCTCACTGAGGTCACTCTTCCCGCTTGGGAAGGAGACGGTGTCACCCATTCCGGTGAAGAGGTCCATATACCAGTCATTCTCAGCATTCTTACCAAGCCCCGCAGTCTCGCTGTCCTCTGTCATCTGGGCCCTCATAAGAGCTCCATTTGTGTCATAGGAAGCTATGATTGTGAAGAGTCCGCCGTAGCCCTTTCCCTCAAGCTGAAGAACGTACCCGGCTGTCTTTCCATCCGAATAGAGAGGGGTAACTTCCTTCACCGTGTCATTGTTCTCCACGCTCTCTGTCTCTCCAATCTCAAGATTGTTGCTGACTCTCTCAAGAGCCTCTCTGTTAGCCAAGGCAATATTCTCTTGAATTATCGGATAGGTGAATGAGTTCACCCATGCACATAGAGATGCGCATACTGCACAGATCAGAAAAAGCACAAGTCCGGTTTTTGCTATAGTCTTCATTTTGATTCCCCCTTCTCTGCCTTGACCGGCTTGACGTATCCGAACTTCTTCCTCTTCACATACTTGTCAATTGTAGGTGTGACCATATTCATAAGGAGGATTGCAAGTGATACACCTTCCGGAAGAGATCCGAAGTAACGGATGATGAATGTGAAGAATCCGCACCCGAATGCATAGATGATTTCACCCTTTGGTGTGTTCGGTGATGTCACCCAGTCGGTTGCCATGAAGATGGCACCGATAAGAAGTCCACCGGAGAATACACTTATAAGGACTTCACCTGTAAAGAGCCCGGTTCCTACAGCAAGGCCGCCGAAGACCCATGTAAGAAAAGCAAACGAACCGATAAAGAAGACTGGAACATACCATGTGATGACTCTCTTGCATATCAGGAAGATACCGCCTGCTATCAAGAGGAGTGCGCTCAATTCCCCGATTGACCCGCTTGCAAAGCCGAAGAACTCATCAACAACATACGGGTTTATATTGAGTGCCGAACTTATTTTGTCAGCAATCCCGGTTGTAGGATACCCTGCAGATTGCAACACCTCGTATGACCTCAGGCCACTTCCGAGTTCCATCTTCAATGCTGAGAGAGGAGTAGCTCCCGCTGTCAGCTCTGCAGACTTATTGAATACCCACGGAAGTGAGAATGATGACATCTGTGACGAGAATGAGAAGAAGACGAATGCCCTTCCTGCGATTGCCGGATTGGCCCAATTGCATCCAAGTCCGCCGAATGTCCACTTACAGACCCCTATTGCAAATGCAGAGGCTATCACAGGAACATATAACGGGACGCTTGATGAAAGGTTCATCCCGACAAGAAGGCCGGTAACAAGAGCAGAGCCGTCAGCAAGGGTATCTTCATGGCTTATCCTGTTCAGGAGGTACTCAGTCAGAAGTGAAGCACCTATCGAGAGAAGAAGCACCAATACGGCCCTGAAACCGAACATCACACAGCCCCAGATGGCTGAAGGAAGAAGCGCAAGCACAACATAGAACATTGCCTTGTCCGTGCGCATAGTATCGTGAAGATGAGGGCTGACCTTTACCTTAATCATTTTGCGTTCCTCCCCATTTTCTTACCAAGTTTGAATGCCTGGACGAGATCCAGCCCCGACGGACAGGAATAGGCACAGCAGCCACATTCCTTGCAATCCATAAGACCGAGGTCCATCGCCTCCCTGTACATTCCGTTTGTTATGTAACGGTACATATTGTTCGGAGTCAGCTTCATCGGGCAGTGCTGGGCACACTTTCCGCAATGCATGCATGGGAATATGTGGCTCTTTTTCCTGCTCTGAAGTGCCAATAGGCCATTGTTTCCTTTAGTTGTAGGACAGGAGAGATTAGGCATGTCGAATCCCATCATCGGGCCTCCTGCAACAAGTTCATTGGCCTTTTCATTGTCCCCATGGCAATAGTCAAAGAGAGTTTGAAATGATGTTCCGACAGGGACTATCAGGTTCTTTGGCTCCCCGATGCACTCTCCCGATACTGTAACAACCCTCTCAAAAAGAGGCTTATGATAAACGACAGCCTCATATATGGCATTGACGGATGATGTGTTGCACACTATGCACCCTATATCGAGCGGGAGCTTACCTGACGGAATCTCCTTTTTCGTGATGGCTGCAAGAAGCTGCTTCTCATCACCCTGAGGATACTTCATCTTCATGAGTGCGACTGTAAGGTCTACTCCCATATCACGGGCAGTCTTTTCAAGAAGAAGTGCGGCATCTTCCTTGTTCTCCTCGACAGCTATTACAATCTTCTCCGGGTTGAGGATCCTGGCTGTTATGGCCGTACCTTCGATTATGGCCTCCGGACGCTCAAGCATCAGGCGGTAGTCACATGTAAGGTAAGGCTCACACTCAACAGCGTTGATGACAAGGTATTCAACCTTCCTGTCCTTGACTGCAAACTTTACGCTTGTGGGGAATGTTGCGCCCCCCATACCGACAATCCCGCTGTCGCGTACAATATTGCAGAGAGCCTCTTTATCGAGGTTCTTCCACTCAAAGCGCTCACTGAACTCTGTACTCTGTGTCTCATCAGGTATGATTACAATTGCATCAACTGTATTACCGGTGGCAAGGACAGCCTTTCTGAGTTCCTTTACTGTTCCGTCCACTGGAGAGTGAACAGGAGCAGAGACAAAAGATGATGCCTTTGCAATCATCTGGCCCCGCATCACTCTGTCACCCTTCTGGACAACAGCCTCTGCCGGGGCCCCTATATGCTGCGAGAGCGATATTACCAATTCTGAGGGAATGGGGAGTCTTTCTATCTTCTTATCCCTGGACAGCGATTTCCTGTCTTCAGGATGTATGCCTCCCTTCCTGAATGTGATTCCTCTTAACACAGTATCCTCCTAAGTTTTCCTAACTTTTTAATTATCATCCAAAGCATGATTAAACGCAAATTCGCCCATTTAAACGATAAATATTTATTGCTATCAACTTTTCTTTTGGCAGAAACAAGTTACAGCGTACATGTTTCGCTATTTCCTTATTGATAAAGAAATAACTTTTTATTTTTTGCTGCTTTGACAAATTTTCATCATCTCTTTTTTTCATTTTCAGGGGTAGAACACTTTCCTTATATGTGTTTCAATTGAGTCATATTTTTAAAAGGAGAAAAGAATGGAAGACGGCCATAGTGGCAACACAAAAGCTAAAAGTGCAGAAATCGAAATGCCTCCAAGTAGAATGCCGTCCCATCCGACGGTTACTCTCTAGGCTGGCTCTCCGGTTCTCACCTACACCAGGAGGAGAAAACAATGGAAGACACACAGCGCCCTGACTATGTACATGAACTAGTCTCAATAATCAAAAGCAACATATCACCGGTGGCTCTCAAGGAGAAACTCTCCGACTATCATGATAATGATATAGCAGAATCCTTCGAGGAGCTTGAAAGGGATGACAGAAACAAGATTTACAGGATTCTCGATGCCGAGAGCCTTGCAAACATCTTCGAGTACATTGAGAATGTCGGCCCGTATCTTGACGAGCTCAGCGTCAAGAAGAAGATTGCCGTACTAAGCTCAATGGAGTCAGACAAGGCCATTGAGTATCTGAAGAGCGTCCCTAAGGGAGAGAGAAACACCCTCATAGAATTCCTTGATGATGACACAAGAAACGACATTGCCCTAATAGCATCATTTGATGATGATGAAATCGGTTCGAAGATGACAACCAACTTCATCGAGATAAAGAACGGCATAACCATCAAGGAGGCAATGAAGGAACTCATAGACCAGGCTGCGGAGAACGATAATATACAGACTATCTATGTCGTTGCCGACAGCGGTCTCTACTACGGGGCAATCGACCTCAAGGACCTGATCAGGGCAAGGGAGGGACAGACTGTGGAGGCAATTGTCTCGACAAGTTACCCATATGTCTATGCCCACGAGAACATCGACAATTGCGTCAACAAGCTCAAGGACTATGCAGAGGACTCAATACCGGTACTCGATTCAACGAACAAGCTCATCGGCGTAATCACAAGCCAGGACATGATGGAACTTATCGATGACTCGATGAGTGACGACTATGCAAAGTTCGCTTCCCTTGGTGAAGAGGAGGATCTCAGCGGTTCTGTTATAAGCTCGGTGAGAAAGAGACTCCCGTGGCTGACCATCCTCCTCTTTCTGGGTATAGGGGTATCGACAGTGGTGAGTTTCTTCACACAGATAGCCGCCCAGATAGCTATTCTCATATCATTCCAGTCACTTGTCCTCGACATGGCCGGAAACAGTGGCACACAGTCACTTGCTGTCACAATCCGTGTTCTTACAAGCGATAACCTCTCATTCGGAGAATTGATGAAACTTGTATGGAAGGAGACAAGAGTCGGCTTCTTCAATGGTGTGATAATGGGAATTATATGTTCTATCGTGATAGGCCTGTTCATATACCTCTTCAAGGCAAGGGACCTCGTGTATGCATTCAGCATCTCATCCTGTACGGGACTATCCCTGATCCTTGCAATGACAGTCTCCACTTTGATGGGCACAATCATCCCGATTATCTTCAAGAAGGTACACATAGACCCTGCAGTTGCATCAGGACCGCTCATCACGACAATGAACGACCTGGCAGCCGTAATTGCGTACTACGGGCTGGCATGGCTTCTCCTTATTGAAGTGGCCAAAATCGGAGCGTGAAAAAAAATGCTATGGAATTTTTCCTTTCTAGCTATTAGAATTTTACCTGGAGCGACAGATGATATATTGCGTTGAGGACGAGGCAGCTATAAGAAACATGATGGTCTATACCCTGATAGCTTCTGGTTATGAGGCCGAAGGTGTTGACTGTGGTAGCACACTCTGGCTCAAGCTCAAGGAAAAGAAACCAAAGCTCATCATGCTGGATCTGAACCTCCCGGAGGAGGACGGATTGAGTGTCCTCAAGAAGCTCAAGGGCAATCCTGAGACAGACACCATCCCTGTTATAATTGCAACAGCAAGGGGCACTGAATATGACAGGGTGCTGGGACTGGACAGCGGAGCTGATGATTATCTCTCTAAGCCCTTCGGCATGATGGAGATGATAAGCCGTGTCAAGGCTGTTCTGAGGCGCTGTGAGCCGAGATCGCAGAGGAAGATTTACTTCCTCGGTCCCCTGACTCTCGATACGACTAACCACATGGTGTCTGTCGACGGAAAACCGGTGAAGCTCACCATAAAGGAATATGAGCTACTCTCAATGCTTCTCAAGGAACCGGGAAAAGTGTTTTCAAGGGTCGACCTCATGAAAGCAATCTGGGGAATGACTAATGTCGGGGAGACAAGAACTGTTGATGTCCACATTGCGACACTCCGCACGAAGATCGGCCAGGCCGGACATTACATAGAGACAGTAAGAGGCGTCGGCTACAGAGCGCAAGAACAGCAATAAATACCATGACCAAGCGCATTATAGGCTATGTTCTGACTGCTCTCCTGATTATTGCCCTGATTATTGTCACACTTACAATACAGGCTGTGACCAATGTAATGGGGAAAAAACAGGAAACAAAATTGAGGGAACTTCTCGATATCCTCTACTACGCCTATGGGGAAAAGGGAACCTCATTCATCGACAGCCTTGAAACCGAGGACTATACCATAACAGTCTTCTCCTCCGGCGGGGAGATAGTCAGTAACGGGTACGGCCTTGTGAGGGACAGGAAGGCTTTAAACCGGTTCCTCAACGATGTAATCTCAACTCCCGGGACAATTGTCAGCACCAGTTCTTCGTTTCTTTTCGGCAATCTCGTACTTGCGGGGATTACCACGGATGATGGCATGACCCTGGTTGTATCAACTACACTCAACACGTTCAGCGACACTATTCTCGACATGAGAATAGAACTTCTCTATATCATACTTGTGTGTATAATCATCTCTTCCTTTATTTCCCGTCTCATCTCCTATCTGATCGTCCGACCCCTCAACGAGATAGACACAGATTCCCCGAAGGAGTGCACGAAAAAGTATGAGGAAATCCAGCCTCTGATCAACAAGATTACAGAGCAGAAGGAAGATCTTGCAAGGCAGGAGCAGCAACTCCGCTCAGGGGAGGAAAGATTCCGGGCAATATCGGGAGCGCTTATGGAGGGGATGGTCCTTATCGAAAATGACAGGACAATCTCATACATCAACCAGTCGGCAATCAACTTTCTCTCCCTCTCCTCATCCCCGGCTGGAAAGGAATACAATACTGTCTTTGACAGCACACTTACACAGATTGTCGACTCGACAATACTCTCTGGTAACCAGAAATCGGTAATCTATCCGGGAAGCAGGGCCTACCAGGTGGAGACTTCACACCTCTCCCTGGCCGACGGAAACTACGACGGAGTATCGATACTGATCTATGATGTGACAGATGCCGTTAATCTTGAAAGGGACAGACGTGACTTCACAGCAAATGTCTCACATGAGCTGAAGACACCGCTACATATAATCAGCGGAAGTGCAGAACTTCTCAAACTCGGCATAGTAAAAGAGAAAGACAGGAAGACGTTCATTGACCAGATATACAATGAGACAAGACGTATGAAGGAACTCATTGATGACATTATCAGACTCTCGAAGCTGGACGAACACACTCTCCTTATCGAAAGGGAGGTGCTCTCTGTCAAGGCTGAGGCAGAAAAGACCATTGAGAGCCTGAGAGATGTTGCTGGAGCTAAGAATATATCGCTGATGCTCACCGGCGAGGATGCAAAAATAAGGTGCAACAGGGTGATGTTCTCCCAGATCCTCTACAATCTTGTCGATAATGCAATCAAGTATTCGAACGAACACGGAAAGGTTGAAACATCTGTCGGGAAGGAAAACGGCTCTGTCTATATAGACGTGATAGACAACGGCATAGGGATTCCGGAGGAATATCACAGGAGAATATTCGAAAGGTTCTTCCGTGTCGACAAGTCACGCTCAAAAGAAGTCGGTGGAACAGGACTGGGACTTGCAATTGTCAAGAGTTCCTGTCTTGAGAACGGCGGGGATGTTGCGGTAAAATCTTCTGTAATGGGAAAAGGAACTACTTTCCGTGTGACATTTCCCTCCTGTGAGGACAAGGGATGAGGATAACAGATTATTTCAATTCTCTATTTGAAAAGATCAAGGTTTATACATTCTCGCGGTTTAAGGGGATTACCGTCTACGGCCTTGTGGGTCGCTCAGGAACAGGAAAGAGCTACCATGCCAAGCAGGTGGCGGCAAAAAACAAGATTACCCTCATCATCGATGACGGGCTCCTTATAAAGGGAGATAAGATTATTGCCGGACACTCTGCAAAGGAAGCACCGAACTTCATGGCCGCTGTGAAGGCTGCAGTCTTCGACGACGAAGATGACAAGAACATCATCACATCGGCCCTCCTCAAGGAGAACGCAAGGAAAATCCTCATAATCGGTACAAGTGAGAAGATGGTGAACAAGATTGCCTCCCGCCTTGACCTGCCGGAGCCTAAGAAAATAATCCACATCGAGGAAGTGTCCACCCCGGATGACATCGAAACAGCAATGCACATCAGGTTCACAGAGGGAAAACATGTGATTCCGGTTCCCCCGATTGAAATCACCCGTTCAGCCCCTTCCATTGTATTTGACTCCATCCGTGTCAAATTCGGAGGTGTCAGCCACCTCAAACCCCAGATAAGCGAAAAGACAATAGTAAAGCCGGAATTCTCAAAGCCACAGGAGGAGACCCTCAGCGAGCAGAATCTCCAGCAGATGATAAAACACTCGATTACAGAATATGACCCGGTAATGAAGGTCAAGAAAGTGAAGGGAGTGAGGAATCCGGACAGGACCTACTCAATAACCATCACGCTGCTCCTGCCACCGAGACATTATATACCGTCCACGATATCTGATCTGCAACAATATGTCAGGGATTGTCTTGAGAAGTTTGGCTCGATAATGGTGAAGAGTGTGTCTGTTGAGATTGAGGAGTGGAGCTAGCATCCCCCTTCTTTGCTCTGGATGGTCTTCTTCTCTTCCTCTTCTTCACCTTCGGATTGACAGGCTCTACCGTCTTCTCCTTCTTTGCTCTTCTCGCCTTCTTGCTCTTTATACCGTTGTATTCAAGCACAAGCACTACAGCCTTCTCAAGGTCAACATTAGAAGGAGTGATGGGACTCAGCATGACCTTGGCCTGTCTGAAAGAATCCTTGAGCTGTTCATCCCATGCAATATTGTGGCTCCTGTCGACTATGATGGAGGAACGTATCATATAGTAGAACATCTCCCCCTTCCCCGGGAGGCTCTCCCCTTTCTTCTTGGCCTCAAGGACAATTTTATCAAGTTCCTCGAGGCTTTGTGAGGTGCTCACCAGTTCCGCATGCATTGCATAGGACGGAAGAATGTATTGAAGTAGTCCGTAGCGGTATAGCTCATGGATAATATCTTTTGCGTGTCCGGATGAGAGAATCTTCACAACCTCTTCGGTAATGCGTGAAGTCGAACACTCTTCCAGGTGAGAGGCGTTCAGACGGAGCGCCAGGGCAACGTTCCAGCATAGGGAGAACCCTGTCGTCACCTTGTACTTTACGGCCCTTATCATCCTGACAGGATCTTCACAGAACGAGTAGGAAAGCGGAATAAGGCTTCTTATCTTCTTTTTCTCGAAGTCCTCCATACTTGATGAGAAATCGAGAATCTCACATGTCTTTGGGTTGTAGTAGAGACTGTTGATGGAGAAATCACGTCTTTTGGCATCCTCCTCGATAGTCCCGTAGATATTATTGAACCCGTCCTCGAAATTCTCCTCGCTGCTACGGAATGTCGTAACCTCGATTATCTTTGAGCCGAAGAAGAGATGGACGATACGGAAGCGCTTGCCGATGATACGGCTGTTCCAGAATAGTTTCTGGACCTGCCTCGGCGAGAGGGATGTGCCTATGTCAAAATCCTTGGGTGTGTTTCCCAGAAGTATGTCTCGCACGGCCCCGCCGACAATGTATGCCTCGCCACCTGCAGCCTGGATTTTTCTGACAGCCCAGAGCGCATCCCTGTCAATCATGCTGTTTCTTACGGGATGTTCCTTTGAGGTATATATCTTACAGACGGGGACACTTCGTCCTCTCTCATTCGTCTTGTATCTTACAAACACGATTATTTATCTTAATTAGATTTCGCTCTGTAAACAAGCACCGCAAAGATGATGATAAAAAAAGAGAAATAGATTACACTTAGCATGTTTTGGAGATATTTATGATAGAACCAGTAATTCTCAAAGGCTTCAGAGACAGCCTTCCGAATGAAGAGATACCAAAGAGAAAGATAATCAACCTCCTGGAGAATAACTTCCAGAGTTATGGTTTCGTCCCGATTGACACACCGGTTTTGGAGTACACATCGGTCCTTCTCGGGAAAGGCGGAGGAGAGACCGATAAGCAGGTATTCCACTTCCTTGACAACGGCGGAAGGGAGGTTGCAATGCGCTTTGACCTCACAGTTCCCTTTGCACGCTTTATGGCATCACACACATCGGAAGTTGCACTCCCCTTCAAGAGATACCACATAAATAAGGTATGGAGAGGCGAGAAGCCGCAGAAGGGAAGATACAGAGAATTCTATCAATGTGATTTCGATATAGTCGGCATCGACAGCGAGATGGCAGACTACGAAATACTTTCCATGATGAACTCATCATTTGCCTCCATGGGCATAAAGGGATATACATTCCACCTTTCACACAGGGGACTCTTCAATACATTCCTGGAGAAAATCGGAGAAAGGGAGAACTCTGTTGAAATCCTGAGAGCTGTCGACAAGCTCAGAAAGATTGGAGAGGATGAAGTCAGATCGTTACTTATAGAGATTACTTCCTCCGAAGAGAAGGCAGAGGCAATCCTGAAGTATATTACAGCAGATAAAGGCTCATCATCTTTCCTGATGACACTTGAAAGGCTCACTGATCTCATCGGAGAGGAATGTGAAAGTGCAAAGAGATTGAAGGCCATCTACGCCCTTCTTGATAAAACAGGAATCAGCAGCCACTTCACACTTGACCCGTCAATCACAAGAGGTCTCGATTATTACACAGGAATAGTCTATGAGACATTCCTCACCTCAGCAGAGGAAATAGGTTCTGTTTGTTCCGGCGGACGATACAATAACCTTGCCTCCCTCTACACAAAGGAGAATCTCCCGGGAGTCGGCTCATCGATAGGACTCGACAGGCTCATTGCAGCCCTTGAGGAACTTAAAAGCCCGCTTCTCGAGAACAGGAAGAGCTCAGATGTTCTCATCATCTACAGCCCAGATAAATCTTCTGAAGCGGAAACCCTTGCCTCGAATCTCAGAGAAAGCGGAATAAAGGCCGATGTCTATCTTGCTCCGGACCCGAAGATGAAGAGAGTCTACGACTATCTCGACAAGAACAATATTCCCTATCTCCTGACAATTGGAGAGAAAATCACACTAAGGGATCAGACGACACGTGAGAGTGTGGAAGTGAATACGCCTCAAGAGATAACAGAGAAGATAAAAGCGTGATTGATTACAAAGAACTTCCCGTATACAGAAGCAGGGATGAGATTCTCTCGTCCCTGGAGAATAACCAGGTCATAATCGTCGAAAGCCCCACAGGGAGTGGAAAGACTACCCAGATTCCTCTCATTCTCAATGATGCGGGATACACCGAGAAGGGAATTATCGGCATAACACAGCCAAGGCGTATTGCAGCAGTCAGCGTATCGGAATTCATAAAGAAACAGATTAATGACTGCGGTGCCTTCTGTGGCTACACAATGCGTTTCCATGACACGACA
This sequence comes from bacterium, assembly GCA_963640795.1. Lineage (GTDB taxonomy): Bacteria > Spirochaetota > Spirochaetia > Sphaerochaetales > Sphaerochaetaceae > Ornithospirochaeta. The sequence continues at coordinate 27,571 of CAVIAZ010000007.1, forward strand.
GACAGTACAACACGCATAAAGATTATGACAGACGGAATAATTCTCCAGGAAGTGAAGGCAGATCCCCTTCTCTCCCGCTATTCTGTCATCATGGTCGATGAAGCCCATGAAAGAAGTCTCAACATAGACTTCATTCTCGGACTCTTGAAGGAAATTACTCTCAAAAGGCCGGAACTGAGGGTGATTATATCAAGTGCAACAATAAACACTTCCTCATTCTCCCTCTTCTTTGATGGAGCTCCGATAGTATCTATCACGGGTAACCCGTTCCCGGTGACTGTGAATTACCAGCCATGCAGACTCGACAGGGAGAATGAAGATGAATTCTACCTTAAGGTTGTATCACTGGTCAAAGATGCCCACGAGAGGGATGACGGCGGGGACGTACTTATATTCCTCCCGGGTGAAGCCGAAATAAAGGCATGCATGGAGAGTCTTTACTGCACATTGAATAGAAATGACTATGAAATATATCCACTCTACGGAAGACTCTCCAAAGAAGAACAGGACAGGGTCTTCATCCCGACAGCAGAGGGCAAGACAAAGGTCGTTGTTGCAACGAACGTAGCAGAGACATCCCTCACAATTGACGGCATAAGGACAGTCATTGACTCAGGGTGGGCTAAGACCAATTTCTATAACCAGCGTAACTTCACTTCCTCCCTCATTCCCACCTTGATCTCCCGGTCCTCTGCAGACCAGAGAAAAGGAAGAGCCGGAAGAACACAGAGCGGAGTATGCTACAGACTCTACAGCGAGGATGATTACACAAGGAGACGGGAATTCAATGAGGAGGAAATCCTTCACTCAGACCTCGCGGAGGTTGTGCTCAGGATGTGTGAACTCGGCATCTACAATCCCACATCCTTCCCGTTCATCACACCTCCCATGCCCGAATCACTTTTAAGTGCAATCGAGACACTGAAATATATAGGTGCAATAAGGGAGGACCTTCATCTGACATCAATTGGTGAGATGATGATAAAGTTTCCACTCCTTCCCCGTCTCTCAAGGGTTATAGTCGAAGCCATAATCAATTACCCTTCAGTCATAGAACCCGTCATAACGGCAGTGTCATTTCTGTCGACAAAGACACCATTCATCCTTCCACAGGGAAAGGAATATGAGGCAAGGGAAGTGCAGCACATGATGGTTGACAATGTCAACGGAGACTTTGCGGCCTACCTCTCAATCTATAAGTCATACCTCAAGAACCAGAGTGAGAAATCACGGGAGAAATATTGCACATCTCACTACCTCGACAAGCAGACAATGGACGAGATAGTCCATATAAAGGAACAGCTGGAAGATATCGTGTCGGGAATGGGAGTCCCGATTACAAGTGCACCTGTAAATATTCCTGACTACCTTATATGTCTTGCCTCGGGACTACGACAATATATATGTATAAAGACCCAGGGGTACTCCTACAGGTCACTGAAGGCAAGTGAAATTTACATACATCCAGGTTCATCATGGTTTATGACCCGCCCCTCGTTCATACTTGCCGGAGAGCTCGTCAAGACAAGCAAAATGTATGCCCGCTCCGTCTCCCCCCTCAAGGCCGAATGGATAAAGTCCATAAGCCCGGAGCTTCTCAAACAATTGATGCATCCGGTAGAAAAGAAGGAGAAAAAAGAGGCAATAAGAGAAGACAAGTCTCTCGAGCCGTACAGGGTAAACAAAGGAAAGTGCCAATACATTGTCCCGATATCACAACTGAAGAAAGTCACAGACCGCTCAGATAAGAAGATTTATATCTCATGCGAGAAGGTGCTCTCCCTAGTCCCGATAAAGACAAAGCTCCTTGACAGAGAATATGTACTTGTCATCAAGGAAGAGAAACTCCTGAAAAAGAAAAAGAAAGGTCACTTCACCCCCTATGATGCAGATAACATCATCAGGAATTACCTCAGAAATATGCTCCGCACCTTCAAGGCAGGAAAGTGCTTCGAATACCTCTTCCTCGATGAGGACAACGACACATTCTTCATCAATGTCACATCCAGCATAGAGAAGGCAGTCGCCTCCTCAATCTATGCCCTCTCCTCTCTCCTTGATCTTATCCCGGAAGAGAGAAAAGACATCAGGAAGAAGGTTGCAGACTACATTGAAAGGTACGACAGATTCTCTGGGGAGAAGCATTAGAGAAGCTAGCTAGAGAAGCCTTAAATCTCTGCAGCTTCAAGTATCTCTAAAACACGAGTACACATTTTTGCATCCGGAACCTCTCTACCAAATTCTGTGCAACATTTTCGTCAGTGTAGTTCTTAATTTCAGGTCGTAGAAGAAGCTATTAAGCCTGACATGCAACCGCCATATTTTTCAGGGCGTTAGCAACGATTTTCAA
>CAVIAZ010000008.1:0-29579 GCA_963640795.1 bacterium
CTGAACTACTTCCACCATGTTTGGTAGCAATGCGTTCGCCATTGCAATTTCAACATTTGAGACTATAAAGAAAGACTTTTTTTATGTCAACAGAGAAACAGAAAAAAGTTGATTTATTCTTCTTTTTGTCCGTGCACGAGCTCCCTGACTTTGCTGTGTTCGTTCTCCTTTGCAGTCTTTCTACCTCTTGTGTTGCTCCTGATAATTGCAACTGTATTCTTCCAGTCAATGGTACGGGAGGAGAATGCAGAGAGAAAGAGCTGTTTCTCCACACCGTATTTTGAATATGTTTTCTCAAACCAGCTTATGGCATTATCCTGCGATATGTTCCGTTTCTCCGATATTTCCTTATATATAATGGTTGCTGATGGAAAATACTCCTTCACAGTTTTCTCAAGGTCTTCCTTTCCCCAGCTGAAGAGAGGGTTAGTACTGCTGTATATCTCCGCTTCCGCCTTTTGAAGCTGTTCCCTCAGCGGTGATGTGGTTATATCAGAAAGTCTCATCGAAAGGGACGGGACAGTTTCAAGGAGTGCAACCTCCCCGTCACCCTCCAGTCTCTCCCGAATCAATGGAAGAATTGATTTATCCTCGTTGAGACGGGACAGGATATTGCGCGCACTGACAGCACCAAAGCGCATCCCATTCTCAAGCATTCCAAATACGTCTTTGGCCTCACTTACGAACACCTGGGGACGCAAGAGTTCCTCCATCTGGGTTGAGAAGTGGTCTATCACATCCTTCTGCTCCCGGGTTATGACACTGGCAACGCTCAATCCCTCCGGGTTCATCCTCATCAAAGGATAGAGCAGAAGTCCGTTCGAGGCATTTAGCACAAGGACATTCTCGTAACGCCTGAGCTCAAGTGACGAATAGAGCTCGTCAGTAAGGGCAAGGAGGGTCTCCGGCCTTCCTGAAAGAGAGCGCTTGATCCATCTGTCCCGGGAAGACGTGTCAGGAGTATATGTATAGTTCTCAAGAAAGAAATCATCGCCTGAAGCCTCAAGCTGGGCCTCCCTCCTCCTATAAACATCATTCCTGATTCTCCCCTCGTACCCGAGAGATCCCGGCTTATAGTAAACCCTTCCCTGGAGCCCGTCCGGAAGATATTGCTGGGCAACCCAATGATCTGTATAGGAATGAGGATAAAGATAACCTTCCCCGTGGCCGAAAGCCGTACTGTCCCTCGAGTCATCCCTGAGGTGGTTCGGAACCTCCCGGCTCCTCTCCTCCTCTATATCCTTAAGCGCATCAAAGAAACCCAAGGTTGAATTACTCTTGGGACATGTTGAAAGATAGAGTGCAGCATGGGCAAGATGAAATCTTCCCTCAGGAAGGCCTATCCTGTCGAAGGCTGCTGCATCGGCTTCGACAACTACTATGGCGTTGGGGTCAGCAAGCCCGACATCCTCTGTAGCACTTATGAGCATGCGTCTGAATATAAAGCCGGGATCCTCACCTGCCGCCACCATACGTCCAAGCCAATAGAGTGCGGCATCAGGGTCCGATCCCCTGAGGGATTTTATGAAGGCTGAAATGACATCAAAGTGATAGTCACCTTCCTTATCATATAATACAACCTTTCTCTGAATTGACTCCTCGGCTGTATCCTTGGTTATATATATCTCGCTTCCTTCCGGTGGTGGAAAGGAGGATGGTGTTGTCTCCACGGCAAGTTCAAGAGCATTGAGAAGGCTTCTTGCATCTCCAGACGAAACAGACACCAGGTGTTCAAGCGCACCTTCCTCAAACCTGACAATGTACCTGCCGTAGCCTCTCTCTTTGTCGCTTATCGCCTGGAGGGCAACCTGCCTGAGTTCATTCTCATCAAGAGGTTTAAGCTGGAAGATGCGGGAGCGTGAGACAAGAGCCCTGTTACATTCGAAGAAAGGATTCTCCGTCGTTGCACCGATAAGAATAAAGGTCCCGTTCTCAACCCACGGAAGAAGTGCGTCCTGCTGGCTTCTGTTCCATCTGTGAACCTCATCCACAAAGAGTATCGTCCTCATCCCGTAGTGGTCACGGCGTTCCTTCGCGGAGGCTATCTCATCTCTGAGTTCCTTTACACCTGAGAGAACTGCGTTGAGAGTAGAGAAATGACTCTTAGTCGTATTTGCAATAACACGTGCAAGTGTCGTCTTCCCCACTCCCGGAGGACCGTAGAAGATAACAGATGAGAGCCTGTCCGTCTGGATGGCACGCCTGAGGAGTCTTCCCGGTCCAAGGATATGATCCTGTCCTATATATTCATCAAGGTTTCTCGGCCTCATTCTGGAAGCCAGGGGTTCATTTTCAATTGGTGCAGAGGAAAAGAGATCAGCCATTCTTATCACCCCAGAACAGACTGTATCCTTCGCTTCCATAGAAGGGATTATCCCTCAATCTGTCCTCTGCATCAGAGAGCAGAGAGTAGTATTTATCAAGAATGAGATTTATAAGCGTCTCCATAGAAGGAAGTGTAATCTCCGGCAGTTCTATTCCTTTTCCCACAAGGCTGAGTATTGAATACGACTTTCTCACATTGCTGAAATTAAGAGAACTCTCCTCTCCCGCTTTGTCAAGGAGTTCTCCATATCGTGTATCTGACGTAACAGCGGACACGACAGCACTTCGTGTTGCCTTCTCGATGTCGGGAGTAACGGCCTCTCCTGAAAAGTAGCGGGAGACATTCCCGCTCAGTGCAGGAGTCATATTTCCAACACTCTCCACCAATGCCGAGAGGACTCCTTCTCCAAGAATGGAGACTACAGAACTAAGATATCTCTCTTTTATATTGTCATAGGCAGGAAGATAGGAGCTGTATACCGTATATGATTCATCAAGGGAAGAGGCGATATCATCCGGGGTGAGGGATGCCGTATCCAGAGAGTCAAGCATGTCGCCAAGGAGTTCTGTCACCGCAGTTTTCTCACCATCCAGTGTCTCTGAGGCACTCTCATTAGCCCCATCCGTCTTCACGGTGGAACAGGAAAAGAGCAGGATTATGGACAGCAGGATTAAAAGACACCTTTTTTTCACACCTTGATGATAACCCAAACCTTCCCTTATGTCACCAAAGGAAGAAGACGGGTTTTAAGGATCCCGAGTGCCCTTTTCTTCCTGTTGCGGATTGTCACATTGGACACTCCGTACTTGGAAGCAAGTGCATTGACACTCATCTTCTCCTCCCCGCCAAGGCCGAAGAGGTGCATTATGATATCCCGGTCGGCCGGTTCAAGGTGGTTTATCCCCTTCCAGAGTTCGCTCTTGAGTTCGTCCCCGACTATCTCATCCTCGATATCGCATTTGGAGGTAACCAAATCAGAAAGGGTTGCTCCTTCCTCATTTATGGGACTGTCTAGGGAACTGACAGCAGTAAGGGAGAGGGAGTCCGATATCGTACGGTAGGTCTTACTGCTCCTTATCCCGGTTTTCTCCATTATCTCACTCGTCTCAGCATATGGATTCACGGCTTTTGCATACTTCATCCTTCTCCCCATGTCCACAGCATAGCGGGGAATCCTTATAAGGCGGGCACCACTACTCAGGTATGACCTTATTTCAATTTCCATGGCCTTTTTCGCATACGTGATAAATCCACCGTAATTATAGTCAAAATTTACAATTGCCCGGAAAAAGCCCTCCCGTGAAACGGAATAGATATCCTCATCAAATGATGAAAACATGTAGCGGGATGCCACCTTCCGGATGAACGGATCCATCTCTTTTATGAATGCCGATGCCTCTTTTCTGTCTTTGCTGCTTCTCTCTGCCGTGGCAGTTATCTCTGTGCTCTTCATTTTTGCCTCCGGAGGAAAGTATTGCATGCTGAGTAGGTCAAATTACGACCTAGTTGATGAAATTTTTCATTTTTTTCTTTTTTTCTTTTTCTGCTCTTTTCTCTTTTTCGTTAATTGTTTACTTTTTAAGAAACGGCCTTATATACAAATATGAGGAAAATGTATATATTGGTTTGGCTGTTAGCACGTAACAACATAATACAAGGGAGTTCCAGGAAAAATGGTAACTGAAAAGAAATTCACAACATTAGAGAATAGTCAGGCATCACTTACACTTACTATCGATGCCGCTTCTATCGAAAAGGCATACACCGAAAAGATGAATGAGTATGCAAAGAAAGTCGAGCTTCCGGGCTTCAGAAAAGGTCATATTCCGGCAACTGTACTGGAGAGAAAGATTGGCGACCAGGTCAGGAGCGAATCTACATTCGACCTTATGGAGTCAGAACTCCAGGAGACAATCAAGACTCTCGAGAAAGCACAGAAACCGTTGTCTTATTCCGTTCCTGAGCTGCAGGACGAGGAGTCTCTCCTTCCCTTCAAGAAGGACAGCGATCTGACATTCACAGTCAAGTATGACGTCTACCCTGTCTTTGACCTCCCTGAGTACAAGGGCCTTGAAGTGGAGTATGTCGACAAGGAAGTTACAGACGATGACGTAGCAAAAGAGATTGAAAACCTGAGAGAGCAGAATGCTATTGTCGTCAACAAGTCGACTCCGGCTGCCAAAGGTGATATCGCAACAGTGGACTATGAAACAGAAGATAACGGTCTTATCGACACAGACTTCTCAAGAGAGGATTTCTCTTTCACAATCGGATCCACATACAACACATTCAAGCTCGATGATGATGTCGTAGGAATGTCTGTCGGAGAGAGCAAGGTCGTAACAAGAGCTTATGCTGAAGGCGACGAGAATGCTCCGGCTCCTGAATTCCAGGGTAAGGAACTCAAGATTACAGTAACCCTCAAGAAACTCAAGGAAAGAGAACTTCCGGAGGTTGATGATGAATTTGCCCAGGACGTCAAGGACGAGTACAAGACAGTTGAAGACCTCAAGGCAGGAGTAAGAAAGGATCTCGAGGAGAAACTCAATTCCTACCGCACAAATGTAAAGCAGGATGCTGTCATCAAGGCAATCATGAAGAATGCTGACATCACTGTCCCTGAGACAATGGTATCTGCTGTGATTGAAGGTAAGTGGCAGAACTTTGTAAAGAATACTTTCGGCAGTGAGAAGACATTCCTCGACTACCTGAAGAGTGCCGGACAGAGTAAGGAAAGCTTCACTTCTTCATGGCACGATGAGGCAAAGGAAGATGCAAAGGTAGAACTCCTCCTCGCTGCAATCGCCGACAAGGAGAACTTCGAGGTGACTGAAGATGAAATCAGAGAGGTTGCCGGAGCAGAAAACTATGACAAGCTCAGTGATGAGGATAAGAATAACTACAGGGAGTATTTCACTGAAGAGCTGAAGTATCAGAAGGTATTGCCTTTCCTTGTAGAAAACAACACATTCAAGGCTGTCAAAGAAGAAAAGGCTCAAGAGGAGTAATTTAACTTGTCTACACCGAAAATGAACACATACGTTCCCTATGTTCTTGAACAGACAGGTACAGGGGAACGTACCTACGATATTTTCTCACGCCTGTTGAAAGACAGGATTATCTTTGTCGATGGGGAGATCAATGACGCCATGGCAGATCTTGTGGTGGCACAGTTGCTCTTTCTGGAAAGTGAGAATCCGAAGAAAGATATCAACCTGTATATCAACTCCCCCGGCGGGAGCGTGACTGCGGGTCTCGCCATCTATGACACCATGCAATATATTGCGTGCCCGGTCAGGACAATATGCATAGGCCAGGCATGCTCGATGGCTGCAATCATCCTTGCCGGCGGAGAGAAGGACAACCGCTTCATCCTGCCCAGCGCAAGGGTGATGATTCACCAGCCCTCAGGCGGTGCCGAGGGACAGGCATCAGACATCATCGTGACCAACAGGGAACTCCAGAGACTCAAAGAGCTCACAACAGGCATACTTGCCTCTCACACTGGAAAGAGCCTGGAAACAGTCTCAAAGGATATTCTGAGAGACCATTACATGGGTGCAGAAGAGGCCCTTGCTTACGGTATTGTCGATAAGGTAATGAAAAAGAATGGCTAGAAACGTTAAATATTGCTCATTTTGTGGCCGTCCGCTCGACGGCTCTGTACGTGCCGTAACTGGTCCGGGGATTGCAATATGCGAAGATTGCATCACTACATGCAATGATATAATCCGCAAGCAGCGGAGTGAAGACCCCGAAAGCAACGAGTTTTCCTCCCTCGAAATCCCGACCCCGGAGGAGATCAAGGCTTATCTTGATGAGTATGTCATCGGTCAGGACAGTGCAAAGAAGGTCCTTTCCGTTGCTGTCTACAACCATTACAAGAGAATCAAGTATGCCGACAGAATCAAGGAAAGCGGAGTTGAGATTGACAAGTCCAACATCTTGATTGTAGGTCCTACCGGAACAGGTAAGACTCTCCTTGCAAGAACCCTTGCCAAGAAGCTCAACGTACCGTTTGCCATTGCCGACGCCACTACCCTCACAGAGGCAGGATATGTCGGTGAGGACGTCGAGAACATTCTTCTGAAACTCATCGAAGCTGCTGATTTCGATATCAAAAAGGCCGAGAAGGGAATCATCTTCATCGATGAAATCGACAAGATTGCGAAGAAAGGTGAGAACGTCTCCATCACACGTGATGTCTCAGGAGAAGGCGTACAGCAGGCACTGTTGAAGATTATTGAGGGTACTATTGCATCAGTTCCACCGCAGGGCGGAAGGAAACACCCTACCCAGGAAATGCTGAAGATTGACACATCCAACATCCTCTTCATTTGTGGAGGCGCATTCGTAGGACTGGACAAGGTAATCGAAAAGAGAACAGCTGTATCTTCAATGGGATTCGGTGCAAAGGTTGAGGAAAACGAGGAAAAAGACCTCGGAGAGCTCTTCAAACTCCTCCATCCGGATGACCTTGTCAAATTCGGTCTTATACCGGAGTTCATCGGAAGACTGCCGATACATGTCAGCCTGGATAACCTCCGTGAGGAGGATCTTGTAAGAATCCTCACAGAGCCGAAGAACTCGATTATAAGGCAATACACGACATCATTTGCTCTGGACAACATAAAGCTCACATTCACAGATGAAGCCGTGCATGCCATAGCAAGGAAGTCCTTCGAGCAGAAGACAGGAGCAAGGGGACTCAGGAGTATCGTCGAGAATCTGATGATGGATATCTCCTACTCCATCCCGTCCGTACCAGGTGTAAAGGAAGTGGTTGTTGACGGGGACAGCGTCATAAAGGGAACTAAGCCCAAGGTTCTCGGAAGCAACAACATGCTCCTTGAAGTCAAATAACACAGCAGCCCCAATCCGGGGCTGTTTTACTTACACCATCATCAAAAAACCACCCCGAAGGATGGTTATGAATAAGTTATAAATCTTCGCCAAGTCCGAAGTCATCAGAGAGGACGACCTCCTCTTCGGCTGCCGTTGTACTTGTTGCCAGGGAGACGAAATCTGTCATCCAGACATCCTCATCCAGCCCCGCAAGAAGCGCCGGTATATTAATAACCACAGCGTCCTTCTTGAACGGCACATGAAGTCGGTAGCTTATTTCCTCTTCCTGTCCGCCCTTTGTCTTGGTGACTGTCAGGTTGAGGGTGGCACTCTGCCCTAGTATCGTGAGCTCTCCCCTTTCACGCTGATAGAGCTTTTTCGTATCATTTTTACCGCACGACACTTCAATCTTGTAGAGGGCATTAACACTTCCCCCATCATATTCAAGAGTCTTGTTGTCGACATAGATTATATGCTTGCGCCCTATGAAAATCATGATGACAGCAATGATAATGAGGAGAAGAATCCCCCCGAGTCTGTAGAAGAATGTTTTGTTAAAGTTAGCCTTCATCTTATGCCTCCACACTCTTTTCTTCCTGCATAGCCTTGAGAATCTGGCCACCCTGGCTCTTTACTCGTCTCTTCTTAGCCTCATACATTGCAAGAGCAAGTGTGATGACGCCATAGGAGACGAAGACCCTGAAATACTCACCAATCATTGAGTCCCCTGTAATCACACTTCCCGTTGTCGGGGCGACAATAAACATCAGGTGGAAGAGAGTTACTCCCAAAAAGACGTTTCCGATTGATGCCTTGTCAACAGATGCTCCTCCTACAAGAAGGGCAGCTATACAGAACATTCCTATCTGGGAATGTGCAGTATAAGTCGAAAGGTTTCCGATATTCTGCAGGTAGATTATCATCCCGAAACCGGCAAATACTGTCGATATTATAATCGATATCACACGTGTCCTCTCAACAGCAATTCCGGCATCTCTTGCCACTTCCATATCCTGGCCGACGGCACGCATGTCCTGTCCAAGCTTGGTGCGTCTGAACCATACAATGAAGAGACACATCAGGGCAATGATTATGAATGTCAGGACGGGAATCTTCACTCCCCCGATACGGATTGCAACAGCATTGTCGAGAGACTGTCTCATATCGAGAAGGGAGACAGTGTTCCTTATACCGTACCCTCTAGGAAGAAGAATATCGTCATGGATGATAGGAATAATCACTCCCATTCCGAAGAGAACAAGAAGCTGATACACACCGTTCACGAAGTAGTTCATGATATATCCGGTAATCATCTCCCTTCCCTTTGCCTTGTTCATGATTGTCCCGCAGAGCCAGCCCAGGAATACCGAGATAGGAATCGAGATAATAGCAGCAAGTACAATTCCCGGAATTCCGGCTATTCTCCAGTCCGATACGAAAATCAGACCTATCTCACCTGCCATAGCACCGAGTGTCATACCGAAATTAAGCCCCATCCCGGCGATAATAGGAATCAAAAGGCTTAAAATCAGGAAGGAATTACGTGCTATACGCGTAATGATCTCGCTTAGGAGGAAGCTGACGGAGAACCCGGAAATCGGGATACAGACAGCACAGATCACCACAAACATCAGCGGAACCGAGTTGTTTTTTATAAAAGAGAGTACCTTCTTCATTTTGTTGCCTCCGTCTTTCTTGTGAGTGCATAGAGAATCATACCGTTGGATGCTATAGTTCTTATTACTTCCGATATGTCCAGTCCCTCTCCCGTAAGCACTATCATGAGGTTGTTGATGACGGTTGGAGTCATCGTGACAATTCCCTGGAAGAGGAATGTACCTATAATGACATTCTTTATGTTTGCCTTATTTACAGTTGCTCCACCGATAAGGATTGCCGAAACAGCAGGGAGTGCCATATTGAACGGCGCCATGTAAAGCTGTATCCAGCCGAAGCCCTGCTCATAGACAAGGATTCCCACTGCGGCAAGCCAGGTCGACATGACGACGGAGAGAAGCCTTATATAATCCACGTTGATTCCGCTTGCCTTTGCAAACACGGCATTGGAGCCGACTGCCGTCATTGCGGTTCCCGTCTTTGTATGGAGGAATGCCCACATGAGGAAGGCAAGAAGCGCAAAGAAGAGGATGGCACCGGTTGGGAATGAGAAGTGCCCGATCTGGATCTTCAGAAAGTTTGACAGTACTCCGTTATAGAACCCTTCAAGTGAGATTGTCGTTCTCAGACCCTTTCCTGCAAATCCCCATACCATTGTCGGACTGGAATACGGGATGAGAAGCCACATCATGCACATGAACGAAACTGCAGAGAATCCGACATACGTTGCTATCATCATCTCACCACCCTTGATTTTGTTCAGGAGCCAGCCGTAACCTGCGCCCAGGACAAGTGCAAACGGGGTTGCAAGCAGAATTGCCATAAAGAAGCTGAAGCCTCCCGTAAAGCCGAACTCTATTGAAAGGGTTGCTCCCAGAAGCCCCGAGATGATTCCAAGAGGAAGGCCGAAGTTGAGACCGCATCCGGAATGGATCATAGGAACCATGGCCAGGACAAGCACAGCATTCCAGCTGAATCTGTTTATCGTATTACTTATCTGGGTGAAGAAGTTGGCACCTACCATCGGTGCTGCAATGAAGAGAACAAGAAGGAAGGTTGCAATAATCAGTCTCGGCAGACCGAAATCCTGTACGAATGCGTCCAGCTTCTCCTTGAATTGATTTTTATTTTCTACAACTGCTGATGAACTCATATGACCTCCTACTTAACGTTACTGACCATCAGGAGACCGAAGTCTTCACTTGGAGAAGTTGCTGGAAGTATCCCGCTGATGATTCCGCCGGAGACTATCGCAATACGGTCACAGACACTTCTGAGCTCCTCAAGTTCAGAAGAAATCATAACAACCGTCACCCCGTTCTCCCTGTTGAACTTCTTGAGTGCATTGAGGACGAGAGCCTTCGCACCGACATCGATTCCCCTTGTAGGCTCGGAGACAAATAGCAACCTCGGCTCAAGGGCAAATGCCTTCGAGAGACATACCTTCTGCTGGTTACCACCACTGAGCTGGCGTGCCTTCTGCTTGGAAGATGTACACTTAATCTGAAGTTCTTCTATGTACTTCTCTGTCACTTCCTCGATGGCCTTGTCATCACGCCACTTAATCAACCCTCCCATGAGGCTTTTGAGGAACCTGTTTTTCACCTGCATTGCACCGAATGAAATATTCCACTCAAGGCTTTCATCCAACAGGAGGCCGACTCCACGCCTGTCCTCACTGACAAATGCCATACCGGAGTCAAGACATTTTCTCGGGCTGTTGAGAGCAATCTCCTTACCCTCGAACATGACCTTTCCGCCCGCATCATAGAGTCCCATGATGCCGTTCGGGATTCCGAGCTTACCCTGCCCCGCAAGTCCTCCTATTCCAAGAATCTCACCTTCCATCACATCAAGTGAAACATCCCTCACGATTTCACCCGGCATATCGACCCAGAGGCGGGAAACAGATAGAACCGGTTTATTACCTATAGACCTATGTTCTTTATCACTGTTGTCGACAGTTGTCTCAACGCTCTTACCACGTCCGACCATCCATGAGGAAATCTGGCTGACGGAGGTCTCTGAGGCCGGAACATCCTTCACAATCAGGCCGTCCCTCATGACAAGCACGTTGTCACAGACCGCCAATATCTCATGAAGACGGTGTGTGATGAATATTACAGATATACCCTTCTTTGAAATGGAGCGGATAGAGTCCAGAAGTGCATCAGCCTCCTTCTCAGTAAGAACCGCGGTAGGCTCATCAAGAATCAATATCTTCATATTCTCCTTGCTGAGTTCCCTGGCAATTTCCGTGAACTGCTTGTGTCCTACCGGCATCTGGCTTATGACCATGTCGGAATCAATCCTGACACCCATCTTGTCAATGGCCTCTTTGGCTATCTCGTCCATTTTCGCCCTGTCAAGAAGATTGAGCCGTGGACCGAATACATTTGCTATGACACTGCTCTTCTGGGGTTCCCTGTTGAGTACAATATTCTCCCCAGCCGTAAAGCCCGGAATAAGTGAGAATTCCTGGTGCACCATGCCAATCCCGGCATTCAGGGCATCAAACGGCGTATTGAACTTGACAACGCTCCCGTTAATCAGTATTTCACCGCCATAACCGCCGGTCTCCCTTATTTCATCCATACCGAAAAGAATCTTCATGAGGGTGCTCTTTCCGGCTCCGTTTTCACCGACAAGACCCAATACCTGGCCTTCTCTCATCGAAAACGAAATATCTGAAAGGACCTTGTTTCCGAAGAAATCCTTGCTGACATTTCTGACCTCCAACAACGGAGCATTTTTCTCTGCCATAATCCGACTCCACTTTTTTTATTTCAAATCAACAGTCTCCCCGGAGGCCGTTCATTTGAAAGAGGAAGGCCTCAACCTTCCTCTCTTTTTCTCCGGGAAGGAACTTACATTGTTGTGTAAGCCCACTCAGGAACTTCAGCCTCTGTAGCGTGCATGAACTTGTCTCCGTCCTTGCCCATGATGTATGTATCCTGGTAAACAAGGAAGACGTTGTCGAGCTTGACGCCTGTTGAAGCATTGGTATAGTTAGCTCCGTTCCAGCTTGCCTTCGGTGAATATACTGTGTAAGCAGCAGCGAGGTCATCCATATCGAGAAGTTCGCTTTCACCCTTGAGTACATTGTATGCATGCTGAGCAAGACCAGCGGAAACTGTATAGCCGTAGCTGTAAGCCCATGTTCCGAATCTTCCTGCACCGCCAGCAGCAACAACAGCAGCCTCAACCTTTGCAAGGATCTTCTCGAAATCACCAGCTTCAGCTGTGAGGTCAAGTCCGAGAGCTCCAGGATAACCCATGAGCGGGCTCGGGAGGTCAGCTTCGATGAAGTAGCCACCATATGTCAGGAGCTGCTTGAGAAGAGGTTCTGTGTGTGCGTCGTTTGTACAGAAGTAAGCAGCCTTCTTGCCATACTTCTCAACCCACTCTGGAACCTTCTCGAGGATATAAGCCTGTGCACCTGCAACACCTACGTCTGTTGTCGGGTCTGGAGCTGTCTCGAGAACGAATGTCATACCGAACTCCTCACATGTTCTGCGCATGATGGCAACACGGCGGGACATTGTCTCATAAGCCATATGACGTGGGAATGAGATATGAACGAATGTGTCACATCCGAGATCATGTGCTGTCTTGATGATCAGGTATCCGCGGGATACGAAGTCGTTGTTTGCAACGAGGTCTGCAGCAGCACCGATGATAGGAAGATCTTCGTGTGACTCACCTGCGAGGCAGAGGATGTCAGGTCTCTTTTCCTTGATCTGGTTGAATGCCTCAGCTGTGCCCGGTACAGCCTGGTTGACGATGATAGCCTTCATGAGAGGATCATCTGCAAGGTTGACGATTGTCTGGATAGTTGTCTCAAGCTCTTCAGTGAAGTTATCAGGATAGATAGCAAGCTTGACGACATCTTCGCCGTACTTAGCCTGGAAAGCTTCAGCACCACGGCGGTCATCCTCACTCTGGGAAACAGATCCGGTTACGATTCCGATATGGAATTCGTCGCTGGACGATGAGGAGGACTTTGATTCACTTGCTCCACCTGCGAAGAGGGAGAAAACAAGACTAATAACGATAAGAAAAGCAATAGTTTTTTTCATTAGTTATCTCCTACTTATGTAAATTAGGTTTCTTTTTACACCAAAATACACACAAAATAAATACTTTATGAATAAAAATACAATGTTTTACATAAAATAACAAAGAAAGCGTTATGGAGGTAACAAAATCCAACATTATTTCCCTCCAATATATAAAAATATATCTGAATCCTTATGCCCTTATAAACTAATACAGCAGACACAAGCAGCTAGCAGTTTTAACTAAACAGACATAAATTATAACAAAAGAGAATTAAAATAAGGTTATGGCATCATTCTGGCATCTTTTACTTCTGCCGTAATGGCAGGAGGAAACAAATGAAGAAAGACATTCTTTCACAGCATGAGGACGAGTTCTTCTCATCGCTAGTGATAAGGTACAACCAGAAGGAGGAGAAAGACCTGAAGGAGGAAGAGTATATCAGGGAGAGGACGAAGGAACTTGTATACAGGATATGCAAGGACAAGCTGATGCTCAAAGACGATATCATCTCATGCCTTTATATAAGCGTGAATGATGACCTTGATAAGATAATCAGGGCATACAGGATATCAGCAAAGAGTTTCAACCATTACCTGAGACAGGTGTGCATATACCGCATAAGACGGGTAAGGGAGGAAATCTGGCGTCCCGAGTATCTCGATATAGAGTACATGCGGGAAAGTGAGGACTCGTATTACACACTTGATGACAACATTGCCGTCTATTGCGGAGAGGAAATCAAAAGCAGCATGCTCTTCTTCAATCCGCGGCGTTACCTCGAGATGGACATAAAGTCATTGACTGAGTTCATAACCACAACCCAGAACAGGAAAGACTACACTCCCCGCTCAAGAAGCGAATGGGTACTCCAGAGCAAGCTTGACAACAAATATTTCAGGCGCAATTTTCTCTTCTTCATCCTTTCACTTCCCGCAGGAGGAAGTGACGAAGAAGCCGCAAACTATGCCCGGGTCTTTCAGACAGACGAGACGGCATTCACACGCCTGCTCTTTCTGAAGAATGAGATTATCGAAAGAAATTACCCGGAACGAGAGAAAAACCTGGGGCTCGCGGCAATGCACTGGAGAATGATGGCCAAGCTTAAAAACAGCATGTATAAGGCCCAGACAGAAGAGGAGTATAAAGTTCTCAAAGATAACTACATGGTGCAGGTAAGATGCCACCATAACCGCATAAAAGATGCACAGCGCTCCCTCAGGGGAATAATACAAAGTGACATTGCAGATACTCTTGGTGTATGCCGGACGACTGTGACAATGGGAATCAGGAAGGTGAAAGAAGAGCTTGAGAGAATAAACGGAACATATTCCGTCTAGCCTAATTTCCCCTGCAATATTAGAATTGGGGACGGAGGCTTATAGTGAAGCTGTATTTTGCATCCGGTAACGACCACAAGAAAAAGGAGATGTCCCGTCTCCTCGGAGGATATGAACTGACACTTCCCAAAGAGGAGGGAATTGAGTTTGATCCCGATGAGAACGGCGAGACCTTCATCGACAATGCCGTCATCAAGGCCAGAGCCCTTTATGATATCGTCCATGCTCCCGTACTCTCTGATGATTCGGGACTGTGCGTTGAGGCCATGGGAGGTAAACCCGGCATACACACTGCCCGCTACGGGGAAGAAGAAGCAGGGCGCAAACTCAATGACAGGGAGAAGTACATGCTCCTTCTCGAGAACATGAAGGGAGAGAAAAACAGAAAGGCCACCTTTGTGTGTGCAATATGTCTCTATCTCTCCCCTACCCGCATCTACGTCATAGAGGAGAATGCCGAAGGTGAGATAGCTCTCACTCCTTCTGACGGAGACGGAGGCTTCGGCTATGACCCGGTCTTCTACAACAATGAGGCAGGAAGAATAGTTGCAACCCTCAGCGAGGGAGAGAAGGATATCTACTCCCACAGAGGAAAAGCCGCCAGGACAATCAAGCTTTTAATAGATAAGGAAATAAAAAAATGAAAGAAAGAAAAGACCAGCACATTGCTGACACATGGGACCTCAGTGCACTCTGTCTGGACCGCAGCGATTACGAGAGAAGACTCGATGCACTCCAGAAAAGACTTGACGACCTGACAAAGTACAAGGGGAGACTTGGCGAATCATCCGATTCCTTTCACGAAGCATTAGCCACACTTTTCAGCTTCGAAGAGGAAGCAGAGAGGACACTCTCCTGGGCGTTTTTAAACTACTCTGCCGACTCCTCGAACCCGCTTGTCATGGAGGACTACGGCAAAGCTGACATGCTCGAGGCAAAGATAGCTGAATATACCAGCTGGATGGACCCCGAACTCATGTCTCTCTCTGATGAGACTGTTGAAAAATATCTCTCAGAGGAGAGGAACAGTGACTACAGGGTATTCATCAAAAAAGCAAGAAGAATGAAGGAGCACGTTCTCTCCGACAAAGAAGAGAGGCTGATGGGACTCTTCTCGGCCAACAGAGGTGGCTACCAGCAGGCATTTATGGATGCCAACAACATAGACTTCGAATTCGGCGAGGTCAGAGGCGAGAAGCTGACACACTCGACTTTTGCCAAGCTTATCAGGAGCGAGGATGAAAGTGTGAGGGAGGAGACATACAGGAAACTCTATGCCGAATACGAAAAGCACCAGCACATCCTCGGGAGAATCTTTGAAGGCAGCATCAAAAATGATATCTTCGTTGCAAAAGCACGCGGATATAACTCAGCCCTTGAATGTGCACTCTATCCGGACAATGTTAATAAGGATGTCTACACCTCCCTTATCGAGAATGTCCATAATGCTTTTCCGTCACTCCACAGGTACTACCGTCTCAGGGCAAAGCTGATGGGTAAGGACAAGCTCAAGCACTATGATGTATATACGGCAATGGTTCCGGAAGTGAACAGCAGACACACCTACGAGGAAGCTGTCGCCCTTATCAGGGAAGCAGTGAAGCCTCTCGGAGAGGATTATTCTTCTATTCTTGTGAAAGGCCTTCTGGAAGACAGATGGGTTGACCGCTATGAGAACAAGGGTAAGCGCAGCGGAGCCTTCTCAGCCGGAGGATTCACAGGGAACCCGTACATACTCACGAACTTTGAAGAGGAAGTCCTGGACAGTGTCTTTACACTTATCCACGAGGGCGGACACTCGATGCACTCCTACTTCTCTTCACACAACAACCCGTTCCCGTGCTATAACTACACAATCTTTGAGGCTGAAGTGGCATCGACATTCAACGAAAACCTTCTCTCGGAATATCTTATAAAGAACTCAGAGAGCAAGGAGGAAGAGGCATACCTTGTCTCAAAGAAACTTGAGGACATAGTTGCAACATTCTTCAGACAGACTATGTTTGCAGAGTACGAGATGCTCCTGCATGAGGCGGCTGAGAACGGGACTCCTCTTACAATCGACTATATGAGAAAGGTCTACAGGGGACTATTGGAAGCATACTTCGGCCCGGATGTCGAGTTCGAGTCTTATAGTGACATGGAAGGAATGCGTATCCCCCACTTCTACAATGCTTTCTATGTATATAAGTATGCAACAGGTATAGCCGCATCAATAGCACTCTCTAAGCGTGTGCTCAACGGCGGAGAGAAGGAGAAGAATGATTATCTGACATTCCTCAAGTCAGGCGGATCGCGCTACCCGATCGAGGCATTGAAGGTTGCCGGAGTCGATATGTCGAAGCCGGATGCCGTCAGGGCGACAGCAGAGTATTTCTCAGAGTTGCTCGACAGGCTCGAAGAATTGACAAAATAATCAATCACCACCCTCCGGGGTGGTCTTCTTTTCCCTATTCCTCTACTCTCAAGGCCTCTATTTTTCCATCCTTTATTATGAAGGTGATTATGCTTCCACCCATCTGGTCGAGTACTTTTATCTCATTGTTCTTCATTGTGGAAATGAGAAAGTTGTCCATCGGAAGAAGAAGGGAAAGCTCCTCCGAGTAAGCGAGAGCAAAAGAGATTGGGGAAAGCGTGTATTTCTCAAGCCATTCATCCGAGTATTCTCCCTTCAATGCTTTGTAAACAAGTTCCTCGGCACTCCCCTCTCTTATATCTACCGCAACAGTACCAATGCTTACACTCTCCGGTGCAATGGAAGCCGGAAGCAATGAGAGGACAGCAGATACAATGAGGAAAACAAATACTCTTTTCATAAAGAAGATTATA
This sequence comes from bacterium, assembly GCA_963640795.1. Lineage (GTDB taxonomy): Bacteria > Spirochaetota > Spirochaetia > Sphaerochaetales > Sphaerochaetaceae > Ornithospirochaeta. The sequence goes on from CAVIAZ010000008.1 coordinate 17,017, forward strand.
CATTGAAGAGCCCTCTTGTGGTATACTTTCACACAATGAACAGAAATGATGCACAGAATATATTGAATGAGGGATTCACACACTCGATTAAGGATCCACTGTGGCAGAACATCCTGATGACGAGGGAGATCAAGGACCTTTTAGAAGTCAGGGACGTGCAGAAGCTTGCCCGCATCAAGCAGAACGGCCCGGCCTACCACATATATCCCGGAGCAGTACATACCCGTCTCAGCCACAGTCTGGGCGTCTACTATCTGGGGAGGGAAATACTTCTTTCCCTTATAAGAAAATCAGAGGAACTTCCTTTTTCACAAAGTGGAATAATGAGTTTTCTTGTCGCCTGTCTCCTCCATGACATAGGACACTTCCCCTATGCCCATTCACTCAAGGAACTTGCCATCCGTGAGCATGAGGAGATTGCCGCAGATATGATTATGCACAACAGCGAGCTCAATGCCGCCATCACAAAGACTGGGGCAATACCGGAGACAGTTGCACTCATCATCAACAAGGATGCACCTTCAACAGACAGTGAGACAGCCTTCTACAGAACAGTACTCTCCGGAACTCTCGACCCCGACAAGCTTGATTACCTCTCACGTGACGGCTTCTTCAGCGGACTCCCGTACGGCAAGCAGGACACTGACTTCATCATCTCCTCCCTTGTCTTCAGAAACGATAAGCTTGCACTTGAGGAGGAAGCACTCAGCAGTGTTGAGCAGATACTCTTCTCAAAGTACATGATGTACCGCTCCCTCTATTGGCATAAAGGTGTGAGGGCAGCAACTGCAATGATAAAAAAAGCACTGACAAAGGCACTGATTGACGGCACCATAGATTATGACGATTTGTACTACCTTGACGACAATGAGTTCAACACACTCTGTCTCTCCAGGATAGATGGGACCCCTTCCCTTGTTCTAGTTGACATGGTCGAACACAATTATCTTCTTGAAAGAAAAGCCGTAAAAGAATTCGTCAAGGAAGGAAGAATAGAGAGAGCCTCACACAGCATAAAGGAAAAGGAAGAGATGGAAAGAAGTCTCTTCTTCGCCCTTAAAAGGGACTACCCTCTCCTGGAGGAATGGGAGGTCATCATCGATATCCCGGAGCCGATTAATTTCGAGAGCCATATCCTGGTCATCGGCTCTGACGGCGTAATGAGGGAGATATTGAATGAAGACATGGTCTTTACAGGAGAAGTGTCTGATCTTTTCCAGAAGAGTTTAAGAAAAGTCGCACTGTATCTGCCGTCCTATGTCGAGAGTAAGGCAGCGGAAAAAGTAATGGAGGAATATGAGAATGAGTGACACCAGGCTCAGCTACCGCTGTCTGTTGGACGGCGACATCCCGCCATGGATGATGCGCTTCATCAAGGGAGTCGGAAAGACTATAAATACATATTCAATGATAGACAACAGCGAGAAAATCATCATCGGAGCCTCTGGAGGCAAGGATTCGCTCGCCCTGGCACTTGCACTCTCCCTGAGAAGAAAGTGGATTCGTGACACCTACTCACTTGAAGGTGTGATGATTGACTGGATTGAGCATCCTATAGAAAAGACCGGAAAGGAAAAGATCCGGGAATATTTCGATGCACTTGAAATCCCACTTACCATCCTCGAGGAAAGACAATTCCCCGATTCTTTCAAAGATGAATTCAACTGCTACCTCTGCTCCCGCAACAGAAGGCGCATACTCTTCTCCTGGGCAATGGAGCACAATATAAAGAGGATTGCACTTGGCCATCATCTGGATGACCTTGTTGAGACTACGCTCATGAACCTCTGTTTCCGTGCAGATTTTTCGACAATGAAGCCGAAGCAGGATTTCTTTGACGGAAAACTCGAGATAATACGTCCGCTCATCGAGACGAAGGAGAATGTAACAAAACGCATTGCCACCCTCTACGATATTCCGGTCATCAAGCCGGTATGTCCGTATGACCAGACAAATGTCAGGGCAAGACTCAAGCCGATAGTCTCCGAGCTCTGCCATCTCGACAAACTCACAAGGGAACATATCTATAATGCACATGATTTTTCTTCTATAAGGAAAGAGACTATGGAAGGAAAGACTTCTCTGTGATAATATTTTTCTATTGAGGACTACGATGAAGAAATTAGCAGCCTTACTTGTCTTGTTTTTATTATTCACTTCAATGGTTTTTGCCTCGGCAACATTCACCTTCTCCGGGAGCTGCACCATTATCGGGGCAGACGGAAGGATAGTCAGAAAAGGAAGTGTTGAGGCGGACAGAAAAGGCGTCGCCGTCACCACAGGCGGAACGGGAGTAGATATTTACTCTGACAGCCTTAAACTTGAAGTCGGAGAATATTCACTGCTTTCGCTCACCGATAATGATGGAGAGATAATTATCTACCTCGTGTACGGAAAGGTTATGGTATCGGGCACAAAGAGTACAGAAATAGCCCTTTACACCCCCATTTCGCTGATAGAGACAAAGCTCAGCGGGGATGGTGGTATATATGCTGTAACAACAGACAGCGAGGAGATGACATATAACACAACAGGCATCACCTACACAGCATTCGACTCCATCAGGGGAAAGAAAACAGCTGTCGCTCCCCAGAAAGGATACGATTACCTCAAAGGAGAGCTCTTCAATGTCGAGCCGGAGGAGACTGTCACTGTCCCGAATGCTCCTGTTTTCAGAGATGTAGTGAGAAAGCTGATTATCACATCTCCCGTCTTCTCAGGGCTTGAGAGCAAGGTTTATGATACCGTGCCTTCTTCACCTGTCTTCTCAAGACTGGAAAGTGAAGTTTATGACACTGTCCCGTCTTCACCTGTCTTCCTGGATGCTGATATTACTTATATACCGTCATCACCTCTCTTTGAGGAACCTGAGAGGGAACTCACCGGGACACCTGAAGCTCCGTCATTCAAAAGTACCGGAGTAATGACAGTCACACAGAGTCTTGTTGACGGACCGGAAGACTGATGGGCTCAATTAATCTTCTGCCTCCGAGGCTGTCATCCCGTATAGCGGCCGGAGAGGTCATTGACAGGCCACAGGCAATATTAAGGGAACTCCTTGACAATGCAATCGACGCGCATACAGATAAAATTGACGTCACCATCGAAGGTGGTGGCATTGATAAGATACGTGTCAGGGACTATGGAACGGGAATAAGCCGGGAGGACATAGCAGTAATCGCATCCCCGCATGCCACAAGCAAAATTAAAGAGGAAAATGACCTTTATAATATCCAGACAATGGGATTCCGGGGAGAGGCTCTCTATTCAATCGGGGCTGTTGCAACTCTGACAATTTCATCATGCGACAGCAGAACCGGAACAAAATCAACAATCACAATCGACAACGGAGAACGTGGCCCGATATTCTCCAACGGCCCGGATGTCGGGACCGAAGTCACAAGCGAGAATCTCTTTTACGACATCCCTGCCCGGAGGAGTTTTCTCAAGCGTAACAGCACAGAGTCAACCATGTGCAAGAATCTTCTTGTATCGAAGGCCCTCGCCTTCCCTTCAATCGGCTTCTCCCTCACAGTCGACGGTGCCCTGAGACTCAAGTGGCCTGGAGGACAGACGCTGAAGGAAAGAGTGATGATGCTCTACAGGGAGTATTCAATAGCCGATGCAGATATATGCTACCTTGAAGAGATGAAAGAGGATTACTCTGTCCGCATAGTTGCCTCATCAGGTGCAGTGAAGCGCACGGACAAGAAAGAGATAAGGGTCTATGTAAACGGACGCCCTGTCGATGAATACTCAATTGTCCAGGCTGTGATATATGGCTACGGGGAACTTCTTCCCGGAGGAAGTTATCCTTATGCATGTGTCTTCATTGATGACAAGGCTGAGAATGTCGACTTCAATATCCACCCCGCCAAGAAGGAAGTGAAGATACGTAATATTGCCGAAGTGCACCATACTGTCTCATCACTATTGAAAAACGGCATAGAAAGGAAGATTCCGGAGATAAAGAACGAAACCCAATTCTATCTTTTCGATAACGTCACACGTTATGAAGACGGGGAGAAAAAGGAAAGTTACGGCACCATAAGAAAAGAAGACACATACAAAGAGACAATAAGAGAGGCTACGGAAAAAGAAAGCCAGTCATCCGTGAGCGACAGAATAACTCCATACACACCGCACGACAGGAACTGGCTGGAAAAGGCGAAGGAACTCAAAAAAGTAAGGGAAAACAGTTTAAAGGAGAACTCGCCTCAGAAAGCAGAGAATGATGAGGACGAGATTAAATATATCGGTCAGGCATTCAAGCTCTTCCTGATTTGTGAGAAAAATGATGAGCTTTTCCTTGTTGACCAGCATGCTGCACATGAGAGGATTCTCTATGATGAGATAATCTCCCAAAAGACAGTCCAGAATCTTCTTGTCCCAATAAAGATTGAAGTCGATGACCTTACCGATGATTACCTTGACAGGTATTGCTACATCTACACAAAACTCGGCATCATGCTCTCACACGTTTCGAAGGGTAATTGGGAAATCAGTGCAATTCCTGCCATATGCAAAGGAATTGAGGACAGGATAATCGACTTTGTCGTATCGGCTAAATCAGATGAACATGAGCTCGAACAGAATCTCTTCGCCACAATGGCCTGCCGTGCAGCAATCAAGATGGGGGACGAAATTGACAGATACAGTGCAATGGAGATTCTGAAAAAAGTCTTCGCAATGGATGAACCATGCTGTCCCCACGGGCGCACATTCCTTGTAAAGCTCACAAAGGAAAACCTGATGAAGATGGTGGGACGCACCTAGAGGTTGAACTCAAGCCTGAGATCTACCCAATTGGAGTATCTGTCTGTGTATGTGACATGTGCCCAGTCAGCCTCAGCTTCATCCTCAACAGTAAAACCCTGTCTGTCATACATCGTGACAGAAACATCCTCATGGTTCCTCACACTCTCGAGAGTATAACCACCCTCCTCTTTCTGGAGGCTTATGGTTTCAGTCACAGAATTCCCGATATTCGAATAGACATAGAGAGTATACTCACCTTCCTCGAAGCGGGCCGAAGGGGTAATTCCGAGCGGGGATGAGAGATAGTATTCGCCACTTCTCTCGAGACTGCCTTCCCATCTGAGTTCCCCCGATGGGGAGACAAGAAGGAATGTGTAGACGGCATCAGAGCCGGATGGTGCACTCAGACTGACACGGAGAACAGCCTCCTCACTTCTTCTTCCTTCCTCCCCGATTGTTATATTCCTGTACAGGAGAGGAGACGAGAGCGAGAAATCCTCCCCCGAACATGAGACCAGAAGCAGGATAAAAATAAAGACCAGGAGAATCTTATTCTTCACTTTCCTTTTCCTTCAGCATCATCCTCACGGGATTGGCATAAGTATCAAGAACAAATGTCCTCAGGTCATTTGAAAGATGGTTGAATCTTTCAAGGAATCTGTCCCTTGTTAAAGGTGTATACTCACCCGAGAACCTGTCTGTATTCTCCATGTAGTCATAGGCAATGTAATTGGTATCGAAAAGCCTGTATGAGAGATGGATCTGCCTGTCTATCTCACGTGCCACATCTTCGGGGCTATTGCACTCTCTCTCAATCGGTTCACCGATTGAAATATGGACATGGCCCTTCTGGCATCTGAGCCCCTTCACCATGCTGATTATGTCCTCATACTTCTTTTTCTCGTATTTGCCCTCATTATGCTCCTTCTGGATTTCCTCCCTGCCCTTGTTTATGTCGTTAGGGTCAAACTGGTAGCTGATGGCAACAGGGACTATGTTGCATTTTCTGATGAGTTCAGAGAATGAAATTCCGCTGTCACGCTGGGAAAGATAGAGCATCTTGATGATTGACGGATGGGTCGTGTCTATACCATCCTTGCTTCTTCCGCTCTTCTGTGCAACCCAGATGGATTTATTGAGTTCTGTGACTGTTCCCACGAAATACTGGGAAAGCTTCAGGGATGCAAGGAATTTCTCCCTCATCGGAAGACTGCGCTTCACTATGATTCCACCGTTTACCCTGAAGAGGTCCTCAACAAACTGGTTGGCCATCAGGTTGTCACCGACAGCCATCTCGCAAAGAGGCTTCCCCTCCCTGAGCAGGGCATAGTCCAGGAGCATGCAGTCCAGGATGATATCACGATGGTTGGAGATGAAGAGGTAACCCTTATCCGAATCAAGGTTATCACCCCCTGAAACGGTAAAGTCAGTCATCGTACCATTGATGACAGCAGGGATAAAGTATCCGGCTGTGATAATCTTCTGGAAATCGTCGTAGGAATGAACTTCCCCGAGTCTCTCTGTCAGTTCCTTCACGTTGGCGCCCACAGCCATAAGGTCACTTCCGCTGAGCATGAGGGCAACCGCCCCTATATATTCACGCTGTGCCATGAGACGGGCTATGGCATCGTCAAAATCCTTTCCGAAGTATGGTTCTATATCTTTAAACAGTTCTCTGTCCATTATTATCCTCTGTCCGCACATTATATAACAAAGAACCTCTCCGGGAATACCTGAAGAGGTTCAAATACTGCAAAATAACAAATTAGAGAATATAAGGAACCAGAAGGTTATGTGACTGGTAGACCACATAGGTCTCCACATCCAGCACATTCGATATCTTGGTCAGTTCGTTCGAGAAGAAGTTCAGAAGAGAGAGATCCTCTTCCTCACTCAATACGAGCTTCACAATCAAATCATATCTTCCGGTGACTACGGCAACAGAGACGACGCCCCTGAGAGTCATGAACTCATCTGCTTTCTTGGCCAGCTCCATAGTCGAGAGCTTTATACCCATGTAGATAACCTGCAGCCCGGGAACATACTCGGGATCCACCATACCCATTATCTTGAGCACTCCGTCCTCAAGGAGTTTGTTTGCCCTGCTGCGTACTGTGTTCTCGGTGATGTCGAGTTCATCAGCAATAACAGAATATGGCCTTCTTCCGTCCTTCAGGAGCCTAATTATAGCCTTATTGGTATCATCAATCTTCTTTACCATAGTCCCTCCTCTTGTGATTATACGAGACCTTCCTTGTGGTATTTCTCGATAGTTGCGATAACTTCTTCGCCGATTCTGAGAAGGTTCTCTTCGCTGTTTGCACCGACATGCGGTGTGAATGTGACATTCTTGCATCCGAAGAGAGGATTCTCGCTTATAACAGGAGGCTCGGTTGAGTAGACATCTGTACAGAACCATGAAAGGTCACCATTGTTGAGAGCCTCTGCAACAGCAGCCTCATCGACACACTTGCCTCTTCCTGTATTGATGATGACAGGCTTTCTGGTCATCTTGCTGATAAGATCCTTATTGACCATCTTTTCTGTCTCGGGAGTGAGAGGAAGATGCATTGAGATGTAGTCAGCATCCCTGACAGCATCCTCAAGGCTCATCATCTCTGCACAATCAGACTGAGCAACATACTTGTCATAGGAGACAACCTTCATGCCGAATGCATGAGCTCTCTCAGCAACCTTGCGTGCAATGTTACCGATGCCGAGGAGACAGAGTGTCTTTCCATAAAGTTCATGTCTCTTGGTCTTCTTTGCCCATTCGCCACTCTTCATTGTTGAATCATAGAAGCAGAGATTGTTCGGTGTGCTGAGCATAAGGCAGAATGCGAGCTCTGCAACTGCAATGGCAGATGACTTGGGTGTATTTGTAGCGACAATTCCCTTCTCCTTGCAATACGGGATGTCGATATTGTCCATGCCTACTCCTCCGCGGATGATAAGCTTCATCTTCTTTGCACTGTCAATATATTCCTTTGTTGCCTTTGTCTTGCTTCTGATGAGGACAACATCAGCCTCAGCCAGTCTGGCGATATCTGTTGTAACTTCTCCGAAAACACTGAGTTTCTCAGGAAGGGACTTGTCAAATGCATCTGCAATGAGAATAACCATTTTTTAATAACTCCTTTTTAAAATGATTTTGTACTTCCATGTAAGTATCACACCAGGATTGTGATATGTCAAATTATTTATTAAAAAATATAGGAAATACACTAATTTTAATTCGAAAAATTGCGTATGTACTTAATCCATCCATTATTTCACAGGCTCAATTTTCACTATGTTGAGCTGCTGTTTGCCTGTCCCCTTCCACCAATTTATCTCAGGGGAGAATACAACAGAGACCTCACGTCCGGCATAGTACTCTTTGGTATCTGAGGCATTCCACCATACAGCAGGCCAGATGTAATTCCCGCACTCAAGGGAGAAACGCATGTATTTCTCACTGTTGCCCACATGGTAAGCCTCCCTTATCACAGCACTCCCGAGATAAAACCGAAGTTCTTCTGATTCCTGCCCGAACGGTTCAAAGAGTGAAAGTGTCTTCCATATATCACCCTCGAGGTCAGTGCCGTCCACCACAGCATCAACAATCAGCTCCTCATCCTCCTCTTTCTCTTCCTCCATATCGGCTATGTATGTATAGAGAGAAGAGATGAACTCATCCTTATGTGCTTTTTCCATCCTGAGTCCAGCCGCCGCCCTGTGTCCCCCATAATCATCGAAAAGATGTGAGAAGATGGAGAGGAACTCCTTGGCATTCCAGGGATCCCTGCACCTCAGAGAGCCGAAGACAACATCAGAGGATGTGGAAAGCACAAGGGCCGGAACTTCATTCTCATTGGCCAGCTTACTTGCAATCGATCCCGTCAGCCCCCTGGGTATGGATTCATCTGCAACAATGATAAACCTTCCTTTCGTCCTTTCGAGGGAGGATACGCTAAGAGGCATTATATTCCCCATGACATCCTCCTCAGCTTTCTGCCTTTCACTGTTGAGTGAGAGAAGTCTGTCTGTAAGAGATTCAATCTCACTGTATGATGAGGAGAGAAGAAGCGAGAGTGCAATCTCCGGCTCCCCCATCCTTCCTGATGCATTGAGAACGGGAGTAATCTTGTATGAAATATTCGATGCTGTAACCGGCCTTCCGATAAGCCCCTGCTTTGAAAGAAGATAGGACAGTGTCTGCGGTGGGCGCACAGAAAGGACTTTCAACCCCTTCTTCACGATGAGCCTGTTCTCGTCAACAAGTGGCATAAGGTCTGAAATCGTCCCTATAGCCTCCAGGACCTGTATCTCCTCAAAGCCTTTCGTAAGCTGCGGATACGAGTAAATCGATACACTTCTGAAGAGGCTGAGCAGTGTCTCAATTTCAGCAGAAGATGACGAATAGCGTGCAGAACGTGACCTCTGGGTAAGCTCAAAGAGAGACTTTCCCCTTGCTGATGGAATGACACGCTCAAGATTCGGCCTGAAATCCTCGAGCGCGATATCGACCCCGCTTCCGAATGCCTTTCTCAGGAGTGTAAACTCCGTATCCCGGTCGAGTACGACTATCGGGGTATTGGAGGAGAGCATCCTGAAGAGACGCGAAGTATAGAGCGATCCCTTCTCCCCTTCAAGGAACTCATCGCTCATGCGCTCTGTCTCCACAAGGTTCTCCACCCTTACAGCATCCACACGTATTGTCCCGTTACACGGTTCAGCATGAAGAAGGATGACCGACGAATTAAAGAGCGGAGTACGGGAGAAGAGGAGAGCCCAGCTCAGCTTTGCCGCAACAGCACATCCCGCCAGCCCGGAAAAAGGATACCCCTGTCCCTCGACCTTCGGGTCGAAAATGGCACATGCCGGAGGAAGACTTTCCTCGGCAAGATGATGGTCAAGGACAATCACATCCACTCCGTTTTTCTCCAGGTACCTTATCTCATCAACAGCCGTGATCCCGTTATCGACAGTAATACATAGGGTAGCACCGGAATCAATTATCTCCTTTGAGACATCAGGATTTAGTCCGTAGCTCTCATCACCGTGAGGGAGCCTCGTCACAACCTTCTTTGCGCCAAGCTGTACAAGGGTCTTGTACATGATTGCCGTTGATGTTATGCCGTCAACATCACGGTCACCGAATATGACTATCTTCTCCTGCTCTCTGCCGTCAGTCTCATCAAGGGCTTCATCTATTCTCTCTATGGCAGAAAAGACATCATCAACAGTAAACGGACTGTGCTGATAGACAATATCATCCTCGAGGTAGTATTTGACATCCTCCTCTCTGATTTCCCTTCTTGTCATTATTGTGGAAGCAAGAAGTGGAAGTTTGAACTTCTCGTTTAGGCTCTGGGCCTTCTCAGCATCTGAACTCTTCAATGTAACACGCATATATAAAACAATTCCTTAACTTATCAACCCGGACTCTATTGTCATCAGCTTTGCCGGGAACACATACTCAAGGGACCTCATGAGGTACCGGCTAATACGCCTGACAAAATCCCTGCTTATAGTGTAGCTGAGTGCCTCATCAAGATCCGCAAGTGAGACATGTGAGACATATCTTCTTGCATTCGGGGGGAGAATAAGGGTTGAGGAGAGGGTATCACAGGCAGAGCAGGAAGCACTGGATGTGATTGTGCTGAACCCCAGAACCTCCCCCTCATCATATTTCTTCCCACAAACAGGGCAGTTCTCCCAGTCTCCGCTAAGTCCTTCCAGAAGAAGGAAGTGCGACAGGAAGTAAACAGCACATTTATCTATGTTATCTGAAGTTATACTATCAAGTACGGAAGTGTACAACCTGTAGATAGAGCTGTCTACGACACGGGCCTTGATTACAAGTTCACTGAAGAGGCTCACCCATCCTATCTTCTCCACCGAGTCCTTAGCAGTCTCATGCTCGCTGATTATCTCCGTATCCTTGAGGTAAATTGAATTCTCATTTTTCCTCTCGAGGGAGAATACACCTTCCCCGTAGAGAGGGGAACGTGAACTGCCAGCCCCCCTTCCGGCCCCGAAGGCAATGACGGACAGTAACCCCATATCAGGAGTAAGGAGCGTCAGTAGTGCATTTCTTTCGCCCCTGTTCTCTCTCCTCAGTACAATTGCCAGTGTTTTGAAGTCACGATCCATGGGGAAAATATAACACAAAGAAATGGTAATATTAAGCCGATTAAGAGACATTAGATTCAAATTAATGATACAAATCGTATCACAATTTAAGTATTACAATAAGATATTGACATCAGAAGATACAGAAAATATCATATACTACAGAAATCAGAGGTTTTTATGGAGAGATTATCTTTATCCAAGCTTGCTGAAGTCATTAAATGCAGGCGAGCCGAAAAAAACATTACGCAAGAACAATTAAGTAAATTAAGTTCACTTAACCGCAATACAATTGGAAGGATAGAAAGAATGGATTATATCCCATCAATTCCACAACTAGAAAAACTGGCAGACGTCCTTGATTTCGACCTCAGCATCCTTTTTTTTGATGATAATGAAAAAAGAGTATATACAGCATTCAAAAAATCATCCCTTACAGATGAAGAACGTTCAGAATTTAACTATGTTATGGAAATGATGCTTGTAGCACGCCAACAAATTATGATAAGAAGAGCGCTTGCAAAATGACTTCCCATAACACACTAACCGACCTGGAGGTTGAAGAAATTAGAGAATTGGCCGACAGAGAAAGAAAAAAATATGGGATTATTGATTCACCGATTGCATCATCTATGCCACTGTTACTGGAATCTGAAGGCATTGCGATATGCCAATATCCATTTGGAGGAAGCACACCAAATCTTGATGCATTTATAGTTTCCTATGGCAGAGAGTTTGCCAACCTGACATTTATCGGTCTGAATACATCCCTATATTATGACGAACAGCTTTTTGCTTTAGCTCATGAATATTATCACTATCTTGCTAATACCAACTTAGAAAACACAGATGAACACGAAGAAGCGAAAGCAGACAGATTTGCTGAAGAACTTCTCCTCCCTTGCAGGTCATTGAATTCACTTGTATTAAAACATTTCGGTTCTGTCTGCTTAAAGAATGAGTCGCCGTTGAGAATACTGCGTTTTATTGCCGGAATCCACTGCCAGTGGCATATCCCTTTTAAATCAATTGTTTCAAGATTATCGGAAGAAGGATACATATCGGTCTTGCAGACTAAGACTTTATTGAAAACAGATCCCAGGGATGAAAAAGACATTTATTACAGAATACTTAATGGCATGTCTCCTGATACATGTAAAATATTGAACACAGCAACAAAGAAAACAGAAATCTCCCCCTGGGTTCTTGAAGTATTGATAAAGAACTTTGAAGACGGGTTCATTATTTATGAAGATTTCTCCTCTGCCATGAATATGTACGGAAAGGCTCCAGAAGATTTCGGATTCAGCGAAGAAGTCGACAAAAAAGACATTGAGGAGCTGGACAGACTGCAGGAAGATTCAAGTGCTGATTGATTTCAAAAAGAAGAACAGGGCATTGGAAAGTATATTCAACGACCCTACTCAGATTATATTCCTCGATGCCAACTTCTTCATCCCACCAGACAGAGGAATCCCGGGAGTGAAATCTATTGATTTTCCGCTGTTCAGCAGAGTCTGGCTTGATCCTATTTTTGAAGAATTCTCATCCTTGTCTGTTCATGAGACAGTAATGAAAGAACTGGTCGACATCGAAACAAAGGAATATTCCAGAAAACAGCTTAATACCATCCCCTCACGACTCAAGGTATATGAAGATGATTATCTTACAAAGAGAGAAAAGGCATT
>CAVIAZ010000009.1:0-27212 GCA_963640795.1 bacterium
TCCAGCCTTTTCATAGCTGTGCTATATGAAGTGTAGATAATTTTCTTCGGTAAAAAGCCAACTCTAAAAATTCTACAGCTATCGCCATGCCGACCTCCCCAATGTGTCAGCCACTTCTTAAGTGTGAATTTCAGCAATCAGCTAAAAACAATTATACCCAATCGCCCTCTTGATTTATGGGTATAATAGGGTATAATTCAACCTGAACAGTAGCTATAGAGGTGTGCTATGGAGTTATCTGAAATGCAAGCGCGGGTGGCAGAGCTGGAAATACAAATCTCAAACCTCCCTGCAGGTTCCATTACAAAGAAGACCATCAACGGCAAGGAATATTTCTACCATCGTTGGACGGAAGACAAGAAGCGACGGGAGAAGTATATCCCTCAGGATGAATTAGATGATTTTCGTGCTCAGATTGAGCGTCGAAAGGCATTGGAGCAGGAGCTGACAGCACTGAGCAGGCAACTTCCAAAGACAAAAGCCATAGACTCTTCTACCCTCACAACCAACATCCGCATTGGCAAAGAGCTACAATCTTTTGCGATGCCCGTTTGTGGCTACCGTAAGCGCGAATGCTTTAAGCAACTGCACGATTTTGTCTACGATAAACCACAGGATAAAGTATTCATTCTCTATGGTCTCCGCCGCACGGGAAAGACCACAATGATTCGCCAGATTTTTGCTGAAATGAGCGACATAGAACTGTCAAAGGCGGCGTTCATTCAAATCACAACAAAAGATACACTGGCGAATGTGAACCATGATCTCAAGGTGCTGGAAGCACAGGGCTTTTGTTATGTCTTCCTTGATGAAGTAACCCTGATGGAGGATTTCATCGAAGGTGCAGCACTGTTCTCTGACGTGTTTGCGGCCTGTGGTATGAAAATTGTCCTCTCCGGCACGGACTCGCTGGGCTTTCTCTTCACAGTGGATGAACAGCTCTATGACCGCTGTATTCTGCTGCACACCACCTTCATCCCCTACCGCGAATTTGAATCCGTGCTCGGCATCCACGGCATCGACGAATATATACGCTACGGTGGCACCATGAGTCTCGGCGGTAACCATTACAACGAGACAAGTACGTTTGCCAGCAAGAAAAGCGCCGACGAGTATGTGGATTCGGCCATCGCACGTAATATCCAGCACTCCCTGAGTAACTATCAATATGAGGGACATTTCCGCCATCTCAGGGACCTGTACGACAAGAATGAGCTGACTAGTGCCATCAACCGAGTGGTGGAGGATATAAACCACCGCTTCACGCTAGAAGTGCTGACAAGGGAATGGAAATCTCATGACCTTGGCATTTCTGCCAGCAACCTGCGCCGGGATCGGGAGAATCCTACAGACATACTCGACCGTGTTGACCTTGCGTCTGTCACCAACAACCTGAAAAAATTACTGGAAATCCGCAACAAGCCAGAACAGACCGTAACACTGGATGATGTTCACATAGCAGAAATCAAAGAATATCTTGATTTACTTGATCTGACGATGGAAATTGATGTATTGCATCTGCCGGATGTCAGCACAAAGTCCACCCGCACGGTAGTTGCACAGCCGGGCCTACGCTATGCACAGGCGAACGCACTGATCAGCAGTCTGCTCCTGGATGAAATATTCAGTGCACTGTCACTGGCAGAACGAACCGTCATAGAGGAACGTATCCTGACAGAAATCAAGGGGCGGATGCTGGAGGACATCGTCCTCTTGGAAACAAAGCTACAGAACCCCGGAAAGCAGGTGTTTATCCTGCAATTCCCCATCGGTGAGTTTGACATGGTAGTATTTGACCCATTGGCAGGTTCCTGCCGGATTTTTGAGATCAAGCACAGTGAAGAAGCTGTCCCTGAACAGTATCGTCATCTGATTGACGAGAAAAAATGCGCGCTGACAGAACACCGTTATGGCCCGATTACAGGGAAATTTGTCCTCTATCGCGGGCCTAGTCAGTTAGTAAATGGCATTCAGTATATGAACGTGGAAGAATATCTGAGGAGGTATGTAAGATAGTCAACGCAATGAACCACAGTATTCTAAACTTTCCTGAAAAGTAGTGAACTCATAAAAGAGGCAGGATGACAAGAGAAAACCGAACAATTCAAGAAGATAACGTACTTTAGAAAAAATAATGGTGACTTTTCTCAGGTTATAAGCAGATTCTGTGCTATCGGCTCCAAGCCTTGAAGTGTAGATAATTTTCTTCGGTAAAAGTCAACTCCAGGAATTCTACAGTTATCGCCCCATGTGCGAGCCACTTCGACTATCAGCTGATGACCTTCAAGGCCTATTGATTGACCTGTTTATCTGGAATGTCTGTCCTTGAGGACGTCCACCACCTCAGAGAGAGTAGAATCCTTCTGTGCAAGTAGCACCAGGAAATGATACATAAGATCAGCAGCCTCTCCAAGGAAGAGCTCCTTGTTGTCATCCTTGCTGGCAATGATGAGTTCCACAGCCTCCTCACCTGTCTTCTGGGCAATTCTGTTCAAACCTCTTGAGAAGAGGTGGTTTGTGTAACTGCCTTCACTCGGGTTAAGTCTCCTGTCATGTATGACAGATTCAAGATAGAAGAGGAATTCGGGGGAAGAGAAATCTCCGGGCTCATTATCTTCGCCGAAGCATGTATCAGAGCCGGTATGGCAGACTGGTCCGGAGGGAATGGCCTTCACAAGAAGTGTGTCCCCGTCACAGTCAACAAGAATCTCCCTTACCTTTATATAGTTCCCACTACTCTCGCCCATCACCCTGATGCGTCCCTTGCTACGGGAGTAGAATGTCACAAGGCCTCTTTCAAGCGTCAGCATATATGCTTCCTCATTCATGAAACCAACCGTAAGGACATTACGTGTAACAGCGTCCTGTACAACAGCAGGAACCAACCCGTCTTTATACTTGGAGAAGTCTATCGTCATAAAAATCCCTCATTTTCCTCGTTGTTAATCAGTATCTTATGTTCAGTTTTTTCTTGTCAACAACATATAAGCGAAAATGAGGTTTTTTATTCTATAAAATCTATTGCTTTAAAAGAATTATTTGACTTCCGTGTAATCAACTGTCTTTGCTGCAACCTTCGAGAGTTTTCTGAGGTTCCTTGCGAGGGAGAAAACCCTGATGCCCCAGACAAAGAGGGAGACGCCCACAACAATCATGATGATTCCGAAGATATTCATCACTGTATGCCCGATGAAGAACGGGAAGGCAAAGAGGACAACGGATGCAAGAATATAGACAAAGGAGTTGGAGCGGTATAATTCACAGAGAACAGCATAGGGCTTGAGTCTGTGGCTTTCGATGAGGTTGGCAATACCTGTATACAAAAAGCCTGCAGCCACTGCATAGACAGCTCCCCTGACAATTCCCTCCCCTCCGTTGGAGATTGAAGTGATTGCAATCACGAGTGCGGCAATGCCGATAACCAGGGCTCCGATACCATCCCAGAGAAGAGTCAGCCTGATTTTCTTCTGTATTCCCAGGTCAATCTGGGCGCCGTCAACAACAACCTTCACAGCATTCTTCCTGAAACGGATTGCATCCCATAACCTTCTTAGTCCCCTGAGAATGAGGATAACAGAGAAGAGTATACTTGCTATATTAAGAACAGTTGCAGGTTCAACAATAGCCAAAACACCAAAAAGAAGGGCGATAATTCCAGCAGCCCAAAACAGTATTGCACTTTTCATTTTTTCTTTTTCCTTCCTCCATAATATGATACCGAAATCGAAAAACGTATAGAGCAAAAAAAGACGATTATGATAAACTTTCCACATGCGTTACCTGCTTTTTGATGCTGATGAGACAATATGGGACTTCAAGGCCACCGAGGACATAGGACTAAGGAAGGTCTTCTCCCTTTATGATATCGATTATACAGAAGAGACATTCAACGCCTACATGGAAGGTAACCTCCTATGCTGGAGAGAGTATGAGAACGGGACGCTGAGCCTGGACGAACTTGAGACAAAGAGATGGAAACTCTTCTTCAATAAAACCGGAAGGAATGTATCTGCGTCTGAGGCAGCAGAGATCTTCAAAGATACACTTGCACATAACGGCATTCTCCTTCCCGGAGCGGGAGAGTTCCTGGAAAGCATAAAAGAATACCCCAAATCCCTTGTCACCAACGGCATATCATCAATACAGAGGCAGAGACTTAAGGATACAGGGATAGAACACTATTTTGAGAATATCTTCATCAGCAGTGAAATCGGATACAACAAACCCCAGAAGGAACTCTTTGATTATGTATTCAAAGCAGTCGGCAAGACAAACAGGGAATGCATAATGATTGGTGACAGCGAGCACAGTGACATCCAGGGGGCAGTCAATGCAGGTATGGAGAGCATCTACATAAACTTCAGCGGGAAAAAGAGTGATATGGCAACCTGGTCTGTCTCTTCATACGCCGAACTTGAGGCTCTTATCAGAAGAATATAGGTCTCCCTGTCTAAAACCATTTCTCTTCATATAATCATCAAGAGTGCATAGAAAAAGGGATTTGTCCATAAAATGCCTCGGCTCTGCCAGGCGGTGCATCGGAGTATCACAGACAAGACGCTCCACTACGATATCTGGTCGGAGGAGTCTCAGCATGAAAGCAGAGTCCTCCAGATGGCGCCTTGACGATGCTGACACTACCTCTCCCGAGTAGAACTCATCACAGAGTCTTGTTCCTCCGGGAATATGGAGGTTGTGGATTTTGACAGCATCCGAGAATGCATTTACATAGTCTGCAGTCTTCCTGTAGTCGTCCCGTGTCTCTCCGGGAAGCCCTAATATTATGTGACTCGACACCCCGAGATTGTACTTCTTTGCCCTTTCTGCAGCCTCCAGATAGCACTTGCTGCTGTGGCCCCTGTTTATTCTCTCCAGCGTCCTGTCACTGGCACTCTGGAGTCCGAGTTCCACCCATACCTCCCTTTTTCCGGTTATATATGAGGAAAGGAGTGCGCACACTTCTTCAGAAAGACAATCCGGCCTTGTCGATACTATAAGCTCCCTGAAATCATAATAGGAGAGGCCCCTGTCATATATTTTTTTAAGGTTATCGAGTGTGTCATAAGTGTTGGTCCAGCTCTGGAAGTAGAGGGCTGCAAGGTTGGCCTTGTAACGTCTCTTTATGAACTCAAGGCCCTTAAGGATCTGGCTCTCCATGGATGCGTAGCGTGTTGTGATGGTCTCTGCCACCCCCTCCTCATAATCAGAGGAACGGGAGAATGCACTCTCACTTGTCCGCTGATAGACAGCAACACTTCCCGTACCGTCACAGAACGAGCATCCTCCCGAATGGTCAGAGTGCCTGTTTGGACAGTTGAATCCTCCGTCCACACCAACACGGTAGAACGGCTCACCATACTTTTTTTCCAGATAGTCCCTGTAATTATTCCAGCTGGAGTACATAGCCTTATTCTAGCCATTCAGAAAGTCAAAGACAACACGGTTGAACTCCTCCGGCTTCCTGTAGGCGATAAAGTGGTCTCCTTCAATGAAGGAAAGAGTGCTATGAGGAATGCTTCTTGCTATGAGCCTTGTGTGGGAGGGCAAAATCATATCATCTGTCCCGGCAATGACAAGGACAGGAGCTGTTATTGCCTTAAGTTCATCCGGGTCTATGTGGGGCTCATCAAGCATCAATGACATAAGCTCCATGGTGCGTTTATCTCCCTTTGCCGATGCCAGCTCATATTCTCTCTCCACCCACTCATTCACACTCTTCTTACATCCCTCAGGATAGAGATTAGCACCGTTGAGAATAAGTTTATTGACCATCTCGGGATGCTCTAATGCAAAGATTATTGCGATATTCCCGCCGTCTGAGAAGCCGAGAATATTTGCCTTTCCGACTCCGAGTAGAGAGAGAAAATCAAAAAGGTCCTCAGCAAATTGCTCCAGTGTGAAGGGCGCATCTCCTCTCGCCGAGAGACCATGGCCACGGGTATCGGGGGCAATAACCCGGTAGAAGTTGGAGAAAAAAGAAATCTGGGATGAGAAGTTTGTGCTGTCCTCACCGTTTCCATGAAGAAGGACAAACGGCTCTCCACTCCCCTTTTCAATGTAATTGAGTGCAATGTCCATAGAAGTATTCTGAACTCAAACTTCTTGATTTTCCACCCCGGAAAAAGCAATAATTTCTCTGGACACGATACAAGAAGGTTTCCTTCCGATACGACACAGAAACTTTAATCTGTGCCATTTTTTTTGGCACAAAAGGAAAGAAAAATGGAAGGAAAAGCCAATTCATTTCTTGAGACAGAAAAGGTGGGAAAGCTGGTAAGAAAATTCTCACTTCCCTGCGTAATCTCGCTCCTTGTCGGGGCACTCTACAACATCGTCGACCAGATTTACATCGCAAACGCACCTTACCTGGGGTCGAACGGCAATGCTGCAAACACAGTTGTCTTTCCCCTCACCGTTGTCGCTCTTGCCATAGCTGTCATGATCGGGGACGGGACATGTGCATTCGTGAGCATATCACACGGAAGGGGGGACGAGGCGAAGGCAGGAAAAGCTGTCGGGAATGCCATAATACTCTGCATTTTCTCAAGCATTGTCCTGACACTTATATACCTCATTTTCGCAGATACGATTGTCACGTTCTTCGGAGGGAGAGTCAATGAGGAGACATACGCCCTCAGCAGAGAGTACTTCTTCTACATAACCCTTGGTATACCATTCTACATGTTCGGCCAGGCCCTTAACCCGATAATCCGCAGTGACTCCTCACCCCGTTTTGCCATGTTTTCAACGCTCATAGGCGCTGTGGCAAACATAATTCTCGACCCGATTTTCATCTATACATTCCACTGGGGGATGATGGGGGCAGCTGTTGCAACTGTCATCGGTCAGATTCTGACAGCAGGGATGTCGGTGTGGTACCTCTTTAACATGAAGGCTTTGAAATTGAAGAGAGGTAATTTCTCTCCTGATTCCAAAGTCATAAAAGACTTTCTTTCCCTCGGACTTACAAGTCTACTCTCTCAAATCTCCCTTGTCATAAGTATGGCAGCCATGCAATACAGCTGTACAAAATACGGTGCCCTGGATCCTATCTTCGGGCAGAGTGAGTACTCTCAGATTCCCCTTGCCGTTCTCGGCATCGTCATGAAGTACTTTCAGATAGCAATTTCCGTATCCATAGGGATAGCAGCCGGATCCATTCCGGTTGTCGGTTACAACATGGGAGCGGGAAGAAAAGACCGGGTCCGGGAGCTCTTGAGCCATATCCTCTTTCTTGAAGCCCTCACAGGATTCGTGGCCCTCATAATTGTCGAAGTCTTCCCTCTCTGGATTACAAAGCTCTTCGGAGCCAGCAATGAAAGCATCTACTACACAGAATTTGCTGTGAAGTGTTTCAGAATTTACCTCTCGATGATGGTGTTTGCAACAGTGAACAAAGGAACTTTCATCTTTATGCAGGCGCTTGGAAAAGGAAAGGAATCAACACTCATTTCTCTCACAAGGGAGATTATATTCGGCGTGTCACTATCACTTATCATGCCTTCCTTCATGGGACTGGACGGCCTTTTGTGGTCATTCCCCACTGCCGACATACTGACAGCGGTCATTACCATCTATTTTATAAGAAGAACCTACAAGGAACTGGGATAGGACGTAAGCCTTGAGCCAATTATACTCCTGCACCCGTTGACAAAGGAAGAGGCATCCATCTCCTTCTTCATTGGAGGGAGTACGTGTGAGACGTAAAGATACCCGTCTCCCGTGGCAATCTTCAGCCCTTTTTTCTTATCGAGTGCAACAACTGTCCCAGGCTCTTCACTACACTCCTCGAACGGGAGGAATGAGGATGAGTGTACACCGGTAATGATGAATGGTGCGCCGTTGAAATAGCACCATGCCTTCGGCCACGGATAGCACGCTCTGATGAGGGCATGGATTGAAGAGGCACTCTCACTCCAGTCGATAAGGCCGTCATCCTTCTTTATGAAGCCGGTGTAGCTGGCTTCTCCCCTCTGGGGATAGGGAATGATGTTATCGACACTCTCGAGTGCGGAGAGCACAAAGCCGGGAGCCACTTCAGATATTACCTTTTCAAGACTCTCACTCGTCTCCGTTCCGTCAAGCTCTAACGGGTAGGAGGCATATATGTCACCCTCGTCTATCTTGAGTGATATCTTCTGCAATGAAATTGCACTCTCCCTCTCCCTGTTTCTGATTACATTGAAAATCGGACTGCAACCGCGGTAGAGGGGAAGAGCAGAGGGATGCACATTGAATGTATATTTAAATAGAGACAAGAACTTTGGCCCGAATATTTTCCCGTATGAAAATGAAAGAAGTGCATCTGTTCCCAGTGAGCGGACAATATCTCTCTCAGGACTATTGAGATGCTCAGGGGTGAAGACAGGAAGTCCCAGTTCCTCAGCCTTAACCCTGATTGGAGTCGGGACGAAGCCCTTTCCTCTCTTCTTCGGTGCATCTGGAGTTGTGAAAACAGCTGTACAGATTCCTTTCTCAGCAAGAGTTTCCAATAGAGGAACGGCAATGCTGTCAGTAGATGCAAAGAGAAGTCTCACTTCTTTCTCCTTCCGGGTTTCTTCCCTTCCCTGTTCTTCTTCTCATAAGCCCTGAGAACCTTCTCCTTTTCCTCCGGAGTAAGCCTGTCAATGAACATATGTCCGTTAAGATGGTCATTCTCATGCTGGATAACACGTGCAAGAAGTCCGTCTGCCTCAAGTGTGAAAGCCTTGCCGTACTCATCCTGTGCATGAACCTTCACTCTGACCGGCCTTGTGACATTATGATAAACCCCGGGAATAGAGAGACACCCTTCCTCATACGGTCCCAGTTCCTCGCTTGTCTCGAGTATCTCGGGGTTGACGAAGATGTACTGCTTCCCGTCCCTTATATCGACTACGAAGAATCTCCCGTCAACACCGATTTGCGGAGCAGCAAGTCCGACTCCCTCAGCTTCCTCAAGAGTAGTAAGCATGGCTGATGTCAGAAGACGGAATGCATCATCAAATTTGGTGACCTCTTTACAATTCTTACGGAGAATATCATCTCCGATTTTCACAATATCCAAAGTAGTTTCCATTTATTGTCCTCCACTAGAATATAATGGTTTTTCTTATCTAGGGAAAGAAGAGCACACAAGATAAATACCAGAGACCACCAGTCTCTCAATTTTGCGGATTGTATTTCAGCATTCCGTTTCTCAGTTCAAGAAAATCTCCTGCAAATACTTATATTCCTGTTTCCAAAATAGCAACATTGCTACTTTCAAAAAGCACTTAAAAATCGAGGTAGCAAGTTTACCATGCCATTCTTTCTGCTTGGAACATGAGAATCTTGTTAAAAAATCTCTAAAGGATTAAAACAATCGGGTGATTACTAAATTAGAAGAGCTTAAGAAAATACTTGATTTGACTGAGGATGAGGAATGCTGGGACGAGAACGGTCCGAATACTCTCCCCCTCCTCATTTCCGATAACATCATCCCGCTTCTTGAAAATCCCTCAATCAGAAGACAGTTTGTTCCGTCAATGAAGGAAAATACAGACACCTGCGGGACTCTCGACCCCCAGGAGGAAGGAAAATACTCCGTAACTCCCCGCCTTGTCAGAAGGTACAGAAACCGTGCGGCATTCCTTGTCACAGACACATGCTTTGCCTATTGCAGGCATTGCTTCAGACGACGATTCTCCGGCCATATGGTAGGTCCCTGCTCTGATAACGATATAAAAGAGGCAGCAGACTTCCTGAAAGCACACCATGAGATACGGGAAGTTCTTCTTACCGGAGGGGACTTATTCACACTTTCTGATGCTAGACTTGATTACCTTCTCTCATCATTCAAAGACGCACGGGAAGATGTTATCTACAGGCTGTGCACAAGGTCCCTTTTCAGTAACCCCGAGAGATTCACTCCTTCTCTTTTCAAGGTAATCGAAAAGAATAGTCATGGTGCTCCATTCTATCTCATGACACAGTTCAACCATAAGGCCGAGATAACAGAGAAAGCCAAAAAGGCCATAAACGAATTTGTCAAACTCGGTATTCCAATCATGAACCAATGTGTCCTTCTCAGGGGAGTCAATGACTCTGTTTCGACCCAGGTTGAACTATGCAACGAACTTTTAATGAACAGAATCAAGCCCTACTACCTCTTTCAGGGAGATCTTGTCCAGGGTACCGGACACCTCCGGGTTCCTATTACAGAAGGCCTCAGAATAGAAAAGGAAATGAGGATTGAACTCTCGGGACTGGGTATGCCCAACTATACAATCGACCTTCCTGAAGGTGGCGGAAAAGTTCCACTCGGAGAGTGCTATCTCAAGTCACTCGATAACGGAATATGGACCATAGTCACCCCTGACGGGGAGACAAGGCACTACCCGGACTAAAGAAGAAGTGCCCTCAGAATTGCCTCCATTCCTCTTCTGACCCTGTAGAGGTCACTCTCCTCTATATATTCGTCAACTATGTGTGCCAGTCTCTCTTCCCCCGGGCCATAACCTATTGTCGGTATACCCTTCTCCCCTCCGTAGTGGCTGCCATTGGTACAGAAGGCATAGTGTCCGTAACCGACAAAAAGACCGGCATCCTCAAGAGCAGCTCTGCTCTTTTTCACTATCTCATCATTTTCACTGTAGCACCACGCAGGAAAGAAGCGCGGAGATGAGAGGCTGTTACCTGTGTACGAGACAGTCTCCCCAAATGCAATTGAGGCTTCTGCATTTATATTCTTTTCCTTCAGAAGTCTGTTGATAGGCCCGATTACACTCTCCCCGGTCTCACCGACAAGAGTCCTCCTGTCGTATGTCACCCTGCATTCCTCAGGAACTATGCTCATCCCGGGATACGGGACAGAAATAATATCTGTCAGAACCATTATACCCTTACCAAGTATTTCATGTTCACCCGGAGCAATCGTTTCTATTGCCTCTATTGCTTTTATGGCATTGAAGACAGCATTTTCACCCTCTTCGGGATTAGAGGAGTGACAGCTCTTTCCTCCAGCTTTGAGGAGGACCTCACATCTTCCCCTCTGCCCTATATTCAGCCTGCCGTGAGTCGACTCAGCTATTATGACATAGTCAGGATTGAAGAGAGCACTTACCTCACGCGCACATATCCCCTCAAAGCGTTCCTCCTCGACTATGCATGCAACAATGAGACGCCCTTTCTTCAAAGGCATAAGCGAACTTGCTGCCGCTATTGCCGCACTCACTCCCCCCTTCATGTCTGATGTGCCTCTGCCGTAGAGCCTTCCGTCGACAGAAGTTAGAGTAAAAGGATCATAAGTCCATCTCTCCCTATTTGGTATGCCGACTGTATCTATATGGCCGTCAATGAGTACGGTTGGCCCTTCTTCCTCCCCTTCAAGAACACCGCATATACAACCGGAAGGGGTTTTCAGAGTCCTGAATCCGAGAGAGTGGAAAACACCATCAAGTGTTTCAACAATTTTACCCTCGTTTCCTGTGACCGACTCTGTCTCAACAAGAAGTCTTAAGAGTTCCAGTGTATCCTTATCATTCATCTTTAGTCCTCCCTCTAAAAAGAGGGAGATTTTACTCCCCCTCTTCATCCGTTTAACATTTTATTTTTATAAACCGAAGTAACTCATAACCCGGTTAATTTCATCACTTCTGAGCGTATCTCTCTGTGTTTTATAGTCGTCTTCACTGATAAGTGAATCTGTCTCCGGGGAGAAAGCAGGAATGGGTGCCGAAGCTTCTGTCTGGACACTCTGGGCTTTTTCTTCACTCTCTCTTTCCAAAGCACTGTAAGTTTCCCTCAGCTCAAGGATGGAAGCTCTGTTCTCCTCATATTCCTTCTCCAGGGAACTGTAGGATTTTTTCAATTCGGCAATCGCGGCTTTATTCTCCGCATCAGCGCTCTCAAGACTCTCCACAGCACTTCCAAGCTCAGAGACACTGCTCTCAAGAGCGGAGAGTCTCTCCTCAACTCCGCCAAGCTTTGCATCAAGTGCATCCAGCCTGCCTTTCAGGGAATTCTCCACCCCCGATATCTTTCCATCAAGCAGCTGACTTTCTGTTTTGATTTTATCATCAAGCTCAGAACTATGGGAGGCAAAAGCATCATCCACCATCTGGGTTATCTTTCCGTCCACACTTGAGGTATATTCCTTTTCAAGGTTATCAAAGGCTGATTCGATATATGCTGTGTTCTTCTCCCCGATACCCTCGACGAAACCCTGGTCCTCCAGAAGAATACCCGAAACCTTCTCGGCCATTCTCTCTTCATCGCTTCTGACAGAAGTGTCTGTCTCCAGAGTTCCAGATACAGTCACAACAGAGGAGTTCTGCCTTTTCCTTGCTTCATCCATAACAGCGGATGCAAAGCTGTCACTGCCCCTCGCAGGGGATAACAGAAAAACTGAAGCAGCAACAAATAACGTAAGCACAACAGTTATACTGAGAATAACTGAACCTGACTTCTTGCTCATTTAACCCTCGCTTTCTCCATTCTAACAC
The DNA here is from genome assembly GCA_963640795.1 of bacterium. GTDB lineage: Bacteria > Spirochaetota > Spirochaetia > Sphaerochaetales > Sphaerochaetaceae > Ornithospirochaeta. Next base: position 12,465 of record CAVIAZ010000009.1, read on the forward strand.
AGTAAGCCTTGACTTGTCGAGAAAGCTCTTCTTTCCCTTTGTCATTAATAATTGTAACAACACTCTTACCTGAAGAAAATAATGTTAAACCTATGTTTTCCTGGTTCATTGTCCTCTTTCTGAAGTTTTCGTCACTTATGTTGTCTCTTATCCTCGCCCTCTCCAGTCTTTTCTCGTATGGTGAGATGACAAGGATTATTTCAGAGCAATATTGCACAAAACCCATAGACTCCAGGAGGGCGGCATTTATGACTGCTATCCTCCCTTCCTCTTCAATCTTCCTGCATTCATTGAGCGTCTCTGTGACCATCCAGGGATGAGTGATGCTGTTAAGCTTCTCCAGCTTCGCCTTGTCAGAGAAGACAAGAGGCCCCAGCTTCTTCCTGTCGACAATCCCGTCTGTGATAACTTCATCTCCGAAGGCATCCCTTACAAGGTCGATATTCCTCTCAAGGGCCTCGTGACCGAGCCTGTCAACATCAACAACCTTAAAATTATCATCCAGAAGGGAGGCGACAGTATCCTTTCCGGAGCAGCTTTTTCCAGTTAATCCTATAATCAAATGTGCATATCTCCCCAGGAGTGACCCCTTTCAACCGACACCTTCAATGGGACCGAAAGAACGGCAGCACCTTCCATCTTCTCCTTGAGAAGTGCCTCAAGCCTCTCTGCATCAGACTCTTTTACCTCGAAGATAAGTTCATCGTGCACCTGCAGAAGAAGTCTTGCATCCAGTTTCTCCTCCTCCAGTGCTTTTGATATCGCGAGCATGGCCATCTTCATTATTTCAGCTGCAGTCCCCTGTATGACAGTATTCACAGCAGTTCTCTCCGCGGCAGCCTTCTCTGTCTTGCTCTGGCTGTTTATGCCAAGGATTTCCCTGACGTGTCCCCAATGGGTTTTGACGAATCCGTTCTTCTCCGCATCCTTTACGGTCTTTTCCACGAAGTCCTTAACATGGTTGTAACGCTCAAAATAACGGGAGATGAATTCCTTGGCTTCCGTCCGGGTAATATCGAGTTCATTGGAGAGCCTGAAAGCAGACATACCATACATAATTCCGAAATTAATTGTCTTGGCAACTCTTCTCTCCGAGGATGTCACATCATCCATGCTTTTGTTGAAGATCATCGCTGCCGTATAGCGGTGGACATCCTCCCCGCTCAGGAAAGCCTCTCTGAGGGCATCATCACCGCTCATCCAAGAAAGCACCACAAGTTCTATCTGTGAGTAGTCTGCACTGATGAAGATATTTCCCTCTCCAGGAACAAAGGCGGAACGTATCATACGCCCCTCATCTGTACGGACAGGGATGTTCTGGAGGTTCGGGCTGCGGGAAGAGAGACGCCCTGTCGCAGTGCCTGTCTGGAGGAAGGTGGTATGGACACGGCCGGATGAATCCCTGAGGGTCGGAAGAACATCTATGTATGTGCTCTTCAATTTTGATAGCTGCCTGTACTCCAGAAGGTACCCGATAATCGGGTCACCGGACTTTCTGAGGCCCTCAAGAGTCTCAGTATCTGTCGAATAGCCCCGCATTGTCTTCTTTCCCGGCTCAAGCTTCCTCTCATCATAGAGGAGCTTTGAAAGCTGTATTGTCGAGTTTATGTTGAATCTGTAACCGGCAAGAAGATAGATAGCCTCCTCCAGTTCCCCGACTCTCCTGTCTGTCGTCTCCTTGAGCTCTGTTATCTTCTCCTGGGAGAGGTATATACCTTCATCCTCCATTTTTGAGAGGACCTTCACGAGAGGAAGTTCCATTTCGTGATAAAGCTTATCTAGCCCCTTCTCAGTCATTCTTCGTGATATCACCCGCTCCAGCCTGTATGTGTAGTCTGCCCTGAGGGATGAGTAACGCGCAAGGAGAGATGGGTCCACACCTGAGAGATCGGCACCGGAGGAAAGATCACTGAGGGAGAGCAGGGTCTGGGAAAAATATTTACCAACCAATATATCGAGATTGTATGCTCCGTCATTTGATGATACCAGCCAGGATGAAATCATGGTGTCTGACTGGAGTGTAACATCAATTCCCATCGCACAAAGGATCCTGATTACAGGCTTTGCAGAGTGGGCTATCACCTTTATCTTTCCTGTCGAAAAATACTTATCAAAGAGGGTTTTGAACTCCTTTTGGGTTATGCCGCCGTGTCCGATTGGGACATAGGTAGCACTAAGAGGCTCAATGGAGTAGGCAAAGCCGAGAAGAGGAGATGATGGAAGATAATCCTGGCTGAGAAGAAAGAGAGACATGATACCTCCCCTGAAATCTGCAGCAGACGCAAAATCACTGTCAAGCTCAGCCAGTGTTGTCACAGTCCTGTAACTTCCCTTCTCAAGAAGGTATCTTTCACTCTCCTTAAGGAGTGGCTCGCTCTTCTTCTCCTCCCTGAGAGGAGTAGAACTCTCCTCCGCCTCCGGGTCATCTTTCCTGGCCTTTGCCCTGATTACCAGCGACTTGAGGTTCCTCTCCTCAAAGTCATCAGCTGCCCGTGAGATGGTGAAGTTGGAGCATTTGAGACTCTCCATGTCGAAATTATCATCTAACGCATCTGTCGAAAGCACGACAAGTTTCTTTGAGAGGTACGCATCATCACGTCCGGCTTCAAGTTTCTGCCTCTCCTTCGGGGAGAATGCATCAAGATGTCTGTATATTCCGTCAAGCGTAACATACTCAGAAAGAAGCCTGACTGCGGTCTTGTCGCCTACTCCGCTGACACCAGGCACATTGTCGGCAGCATCGCCCAGAAGCGAAAGATAATCTGCTATCTGCTCGGGATAGACCCCGTACTCAGCCCTAACGCCGTCTCTGTCCATCATGGTATAATGGCTGTCACCCTTTTTCTTCGGTGGACGCAATATGGAGACATGATCACTCACAAGCTGGCAGAGATCCTTATCGCCTGAGACAATTACAGTTTTCCAGCCGTTCTCACCAGCCTTCCGGCATAGGGACGCCATCACATCATCGGCTTCAAAGCCGGCTTTCGATACTACCGGGATATTCATTCTCTTAAGGGTTTCCCTGATCGGGTTCACCATCTTGTGGAGATCTTCCGGTGTCTTCTCCCTGTTTGCTTTGTATTGGGGATACATTATATGTCTGAAGGTAGGCACCCTCTCATCCATTGTGACAGCAAGCCCGTCCATCTTGTTTTCCTTGAGGATGTGGAAAAGTGTCTGGAAGAAACCATAGTATGCACTGATGTTATTTCCGTTCTTGTCTGTAAGGGGACGTGATATGAATGCCCAATAGCTCTTGTAAATAATCGAGTAACCATCAAGGAGGAATAGAGTCTTATCAAATGGAAGAGAAGACTTCTCTTTCGCCTCTTTTTCCTTTTTTTCCTGCTCCAGTCTCAGCTTCTCCAGCCTTTCACGCTCTTTCTTCCTGTTTTCCTGTTCTATCAGCTCCTGATCGAGATCTGCACTTGAAAAGAGTTCTCCGTCCATTATCGTCCTCCGAATATATTATAGGAGAAAAAGGAAGGAAGTGGAAATTACTTGAGTTTATTCAGCAAATCCTGTGACACGTCCTCAACAGTCTCAGCAAGCTTCTGGAAGGACTCTGGAGAGAGTATTTCCTTCATCTTCTTCTCAAATGAGGCGAAACTGTCAGAAGAGGCAAATTCCCTAACTCCTTCAACTCCGCCACTGATTGCCGATGATATGTTCTTGATAAAAGCCTTCCCGTCAGCCGATGAAAGATATTCCTCAACCCTTTCCCTCTCCTCTTCTGAGGCATAATCAACTTTCTCCAAGAGAGAAGTCACAGTATTTTCAATGGCTTTTTCCCTGTCGAATGCAACACCGAAGTACTTAATTGCGGTATCGGGAAAGAAAAAGAAGATTACCACAAATACAAGTACAGATATCACCATAACTGTCAGGAGACCTTTGAAGAGGCCAGTATTCTTTTTTCCGGGTTCTTTCATAACAGGTTGAACAATACTCCTAATGTAAGTTTTGTATCCTTGAGTGATGGAGAGAGGGCCTCAAACACTGAGATATCCTGGACAGAGGACATAGTATCGATTGACTGGTTTATCGGCATCGTCATCCCCAGGCTCACTGTGACAAGCTCCCCGAATGTCAGATCCAGCGCCGCTTTATAAAAGAAAACAGAGGATGTGACAGCCGCCAAGGCAGATGGTTTTTCAAGCCCGTTGTAGAGCCACTTTGTGCCACTCTTTGTCGCCCTCATTCTCAACCCTGCCCCAAACATCATGCCGGCTCCGAAAACTTTAGTATTGAAACCGAAGTTTATACCGGCAAGTGAAGAAATATCAAAAGACTCCAGAAGAAGTTTCTCTGAAAAAGAAGTACCCACGCCTTCTTCCAGAGTCAGAAAACCGATATTAAAACGCAGGTCAGCCCCAAGGCAGAACTTATTCCAAGAAATCTTTTCAAATTGAACGGGAGTTTCGCTCTCCGTATCAATCGGGAAGTTTACTGAATAGTTCGGCCCCACCTGGATAAATGAAGCAGAAAGGGAGGATAAAGCCATAAGCAGCAAACACAATACAATAAGAGATTTCTTCTTCATTTTTCTGGACCTGCGACTAGATAAACAATCTATACAGAAAAAAGGTTACACATCAATATGAAAAATCAAATCTTCTTTTTCTCTTCATAATATGCACTATCTAACTCCTTAATCCATATAGAACTATCAGAATCAGAAGGCATTCTCCAGTCAGAGCGTGGCGAAAGTGTGACGGCTCCGACCTTGGGTCCGTCAGGAAGACAGCTACGCTTGAACTGCTGGGAGAAGAACCGTCTTATAAATGTTCTGAGCCATTTGTACAGAGTCTCAATATCGTATGAATCACTGAAGGCATACTTTGCCAGGCGGAGTGTCTTTCCTGCCCCAAATGACTGTCTTACAATACAATAGAGGAAGAAGTCATGGAGTTCATACGGCCCCACGATGTCTTCTGTTACCTGGTCTATTGCTCCGTCCCTTCCCGGAATGAGCTCCGGAGAGACAGGTGTCAGGAGTATGTCTTTGAGGATATCTCCGCATTCCCGGGTAGCTTCATTATCAGCCCAATATTCAACAAGACTTCTTACAAGAGTCTTAGGAACTCCCGCGTTGACACCATACATCGACATATGGTCGCCGTTGTATGTAGCCCACCCGAGCGCAAGCTCCGAAAGGTCCCCCGTTCCGACCACAAGTGCACCTATCTTGTTTGCCCAGTCCATGAGGACCTGGGTACGCTCTCTGGCCTGTCCGTTCTCGTATGTAACAGAATAATCATCCAGGCTCTGCCCTATATCCCGGAAGTGGCTCTTCACACTTTCTGTAATGTCAACTGTAATGAAGTCAGTTCCGAGTGCTGAGGCAAGTTTCTCTGCGTTGCTTCTTGTTCTCTTCGTCGTTCCGAAGCATGGCATTGTGATTGCCTTGATGTTCTTCCTGTCAATCTTGAGGCTGTCAAATGCCTTTACTGTGACAAGAAGGGCAAGCGTACTGTCCAGCCCTCCCGAGAGCCCGATTACAGCCTTATCGGAATGGGTGTGTTCAAGTCTTCTCTTCAATCCTAGAGACTGGAGGAGAAGAACCTTCTCACAGCGTCTTGATTTGCTCTCTTCATCACTGGGAATGAAAGGATGAGGGTCAATATAACGGGTAAGTTCAGTCTTCTCCTCATCAAAGATAATCGGGATATAATCATATCCGCTGTCCCTGAGAGGAAATGTATTACGCTTCTCCCTCTCTCTTTCCAGTCTGTCGGTATCGATTTCGGTTATGAGAAGTTCACCCAGGCTGTAGGAGCGTGAGGCAAGTATTATGCCGTCCTCACTGATTATATTAGAACCGGTGAATACCATGTCGGTAGTGGATTCTCCCTCGGAGGCATCCGAGTAAATATATGCCGAAAGAGTGCGGGCACTCTGGTTAGTGACAAGATTCTTCCTGTACTCCTCCTTACCGGTAAGTTCGTCGGAAGCACTGAGGTTCACTATGAGGGTGGCACCTGCAAGGGCAAGATGTGTTGACGGGGGATCTGCAACCCAGAGGTCCTCACAGATTTCTGCTCCTATGCGGAGAGAAGTCGGAGACGAGGCATCAAGAATAATATGATTGCCGAATCTCACCTCACCCCACTCCGTATCGAGGATGATATTCTCCTCCGGGCAGGGGGTAAACCATCTTGTCTCATAGAACTCTGCATAGGTCGGGAGATTCTTCTTTGCAATGAATGCAAGAACCTTCCCCCTCTGGATGGCGACAGCCGTATTGAAGAGTTTTCCTCCATATTGCAGAGGATAGCCGACAAAGACCAGGATATCACTCTTTGCTGTGGAGGCAACAATCTTTCTCAGGGCTTCAGCAGCCCCGTCAAGAAGCGTACGCTGGAAGAAGAGGTCAGCACATGTATATCCCGTTATGGACATTTCCGGGAAGACAAGCACCTTCACATGCTTTTTCACCGCTTCATCTATATGTTTGATGATTTCATCTGAATTATATTCTGTATTACCGACCTTCAAAGAGGGGGAAACTGCCGCAACTTTAATAAAACCGTCTTTCATACCGGTAGAATAGCACACATCACATCTTTTCGTTAATGTTTCATTTTCTTTTCACAAAGGAGAAGAAACCTTTACTTCAACAAATGAAATAATACTGAAGGAGTCTTGACGTCCAGGATACTTTCCCTCTTCGATATCACCCAGTGATGTGCAATAATGGGAACATGAAGACAATACTTACCGGCTTTTCCGTCTTTGGCGACAATATAGTCAATCCGACAGAAGCAATTGCCGCCTCATTCAAAGGTAGAAAGAATATAGTCCCTGTCATCCTTCCTGTCGAGTATGACACCTGCTGGGAAAGGATAAAGGACGAAGACGGAGACATTTTCATCCACATGGGACTTGCAGCCTCAAGAGAAACAATCACAATAGAGCAATTTGCATACAACGAGAAAAAGGCAACTATCCCCGATAATGCCGGACGCATTTTCTCTGGGGAGCGAATAGCTGAAGGAAAAGAGGATATACTCTCCTCTCCGTTTGATGTCCCGGCTCTTGTGGAACTTCTTGGAGAACTCTCAATCAAGGCAGAGGTATCAGAAGACCCGGGGCGCTATGTGTGCAACAACATCTATTATCATTCACTTCTCTGTGGCAACATGGCCCTCTTCGTTCACTTCCCGCCTCTTGAGAAATCATCCCTTGAAGATGACATAAGGGCAATTGAGGCAATAATCGGGTACGCTCATTCCCTCACTTTTTCAAGAAGCTGAAAAACCCTTTCTTCTCCTCTGCAACATGAGATGAAAATCCGGTGAGTCTGTAACCAAGTTTTGATAGGGCTTCTTTAAGCTTCTCCTCATCAATAGGCTCTTCACTCAAGATTGTCGTCTCCCCGTTGTTCTTAAGGGTCGCCTTAACGCTTTTCACCTTGAATGAGTTTCTTATACAGTCGTTGACATGACTTGTACACATTGAACACATCATTCCGTCTATATTCGCTTTAGTCTCGTACATACTATCCTCCCTGGGACAACAAGAAGATAATATGATTAGAAGTTAGTTTCAACTACCTATGACGGAAACATGCATAAAAATAGCAACCCCTTCCGAGGTTGCCTTGAAAATTGTGAGGGACAGAATCAGAGCTGTGGACCTGCAGCAACAAGTGCCTTGCCCTCTGCATTTGTCTCATACTTAGCAAAGTTCTTGATGAATCTCTGTGAAAGATCCTTAGCCTTTGCCTCCCAGTCAGCTGCATCCTTATATGTATCTCTAGGATCAAGGATAGCCGGGTCAACTCCGGGGAGAGAAGTCGGAACTTCGAAGTTGAAGTAAGGAATCTTCTTAGTAGGAGCTGTGAGAATAGCACCGCTGAGGATAGCGTCGATGATACCTCTTGTATCCTTGATGGAGATTCTCTTTCCAGTTCCGTTCCAGCCGGTATTCACGAGGTAAGCCTTAGCACCGCTCTTTTCCATCTTCTTGACGAGTTCTTCAGCATACTTTGTAGGAGGCAGTTCAAGGAATGCCTGGCCGAAACAAGCACTGAATGTCGGAGTCGGCTCTGTGATTCCTCTCTCTGTTCCTGCAAGCTTAGCTGTGAAGCCTGAGAGGAAGTAATACTTTGTCTGCTCGGGTGTCAGGATTGAAACCGGAGGAAGAACGCCGAATGCATCAGCAGAGAGGAAGATGACATTCTTTGCAGCCGGTCCGTGAGAAATAGGCTTTACAATCTTCTCGATGTGGTCAATCGGATAGGAGACACGTGTGTTCTCTGTGACTGACTTGTCTGCGAAGTCAATCTTTCCAGCAGCATCGACAGTAACGTTCTCAAGAAGAGCATCTCTTCTGATGGCATTGTAGATGTCCGGTTCGCTTTCCTTGTCGAGGTTGATGACCTTAGCATAGCATCCGCCTTCGAAGTTGAAGACGCCGTTGTCATCCCAGCCGTGCTCGTCATCACCGATGAGAAGTCTCTTCGGGTCTGTGGAGAGAGTTGTCTTACCTGTACCGGAAAGGCCGAAGAAGATAGCTGTGTTCTCACCGTTCATGTCTGTGTTAGCAGAGCAGTGCATTGATGCAATACCCTTGAGAGGGAGATAGTAGTTCATCATTGAGAACATACCCTTCTTCATCTCACCACCGTACCATGTGTTGATGATGACCTGCTCACGGGATGTGATGTTGAACATGACAGCTGTCTCGCTGTTGAGTCCGAGTTCCTTGTAGTTCTCAACCTTAGCCTTGGATGCTGTATAGACAACGAAATCAGGCTTGAAGTTCTTGAGTTCCTCTGCACTCGGCTTGATGAACATGTTTCTGACAAAGTGTGCCTGCCATGCAACTTCCATGATGAAACGGATAGCCATTCTTGTATCTTTGTTTGCACCGCAATATGCATCAACAACGAAAAGTCTCTTGTTGGAAAGTTCCTTGAGAGCAAGCTCCTTCACAGCCTTCCATGCTTCCTGGCTTGCGGGATGGTTGTCATTCTTGTAGCCCTCAGTAGTCCACCATACTGTATCCTTGGAATTCTCGTCCATGACAATGTACTTGTCCTTAGGTGAACGACCTGTGTAGATACCTGTCATGACATTGACAGCACCGAGCTCAGTTACCTGGCCCTTTTCATAACCTGTGAGGCTCTCTTTGGTCTCTTCTTCGAATAACATTTCGTAGGAAGGATTGTAGACAACTTCTTTTGTTCCTGTGATACCATAGGCTTTCAAATCGATATCCATAATTTTTCTCCTTGTTACCAGAATAATTAATGCAACGCTAACTTACAGCGCCAACACATATTATTAGTTTTTTAAAATTTAATCACTACTTTACTCTAATATTTTCATCAGAGCCTAACTCCAAATCGTATTGTTTACGAAAATATAACGCTTGATTTTCCCCCGTCAATCAACTACCATTGTCTTTATCTAAGGATAATGGTGGCAGGCTTCCATTCAACAGTCTGCAAACAGAATTTGAATTAGACCTGGTTCAAGTCTGTCCGGACTTGGATCCAGGGAGTAAAGGACAAAGTGGCCGGCTGTTTTGTGAATTCATTTTTATCCCCGAATTGATAAGCAGAGGCCACTGATTATTTTGGTTATGAAACTAATAGATACTAAATCAGCGGTCGGTACCGTACTGGCCCATGACATTACCCAGATTATCAAAGGCGTCACAAAGGATGCCGTATTCAGAAAGGGCCATATAGTCCGCGAGGAAGATATTCCCGTCCTCCTCTCTGTCGGAAAGGACCATCTCTATGTCTGGGAGAACGACCCGGGAATGCTCCACGAGAACGATGCGGCCGACATTCTGAGGGAAATATGCCAGGGAAGCCACATGCACCCGACAGATGTCAAAGAGGGAAAGATTGAGCTCATCGCAGACGAGTGCGGATTCTTCACTGCCGACGTCGGGAGACTACGAAAGATTAACTCCCTCGGAGAGATGATGATAGCAACCATCCCGTCCGGGATAAGAGTCGAGAAAGGCCAGAAGCTCTGCGGAACCAGGATTATCCCTCTTGTCATTGAGAAAGAGAAAATGGAAAAGGCAAAAGAGGCAGTTGGGCCCAAGCCGCTTCTGAACATCATCCCTTTCAAAGCGAAAAACTATGGTGTTGTGACAACAGGCAATGAAGTTTTCAATAAAAGGATAGAGGATACATTCACTCCTGTCATTGAAGACAAGATGAACGAGTTCAACTCCCGTATGATTGCCCATACGATATCTGATGATAACCCGGAACATATAAAAAGTGCCATAAAGGCAATGATTGACAATAAAGATATAGAGATGATTATCTGCACGGGAGGCATGAGTGTCGACCCGGACGACAAGACTCCCCTTGCCATCAGGGAAAGCGGAGCAAAGATAGTCTCTTACGGTGCACCGGTCCTCCCGGGAGCCATGTTTCTCATGTCATATCTTGAAGACGGCAGGCCTGTCGTAGGCCTTCCCGGATGCGTGATGTATGCCGGCCGAACTGTCTTTGACCTCGTACTTCCCCGCATCATGGCTGATGTTCCGGTGACGGAGGAATATCTCTCGGGACTCGGACACGGAGGATTGTGCCTGGGGTGCAAGCCGTGCCATTTCCCGTTCTGCACCTTCGGGAGGGGAATATGATGGAAGAGAAGAATTTCCGCATTGCTGTCATCACACTTTCCGACAGATCCTATAACAACGAGAGAGAAGATCTCTCAGGCCCTGCAATTATCGATTATCTCATGCTTCGGGGATATCCGGCACCCATTTACATTGTTCTTCCTGATGAAAGGAAAAAACTTGAGGAGGCACTTATCAGTTTCTCTGACAGTTATAAAATGGATCTTATTCTCACTACAGGTGGTACCGGATTTGCCCCGCGTGACATAACCCCGGAAGCCACATTAAGTGTAGCAACAAGAAATGTACCGGGAATCAGCGAGGCCATCAGGGCCTACAGCCTCACAAAGACTCCCCACGCAATGCTCTCACGTGGCGTTTCCGTCATAAGAAACTCCACCCTTATCATAAACCTTCCCGGCAGCCCCAAGGCAGTCGTGGAGGCATTGGACGTAATCATAGAAGCACTCCCTCACGGACTCGGTCTCCTGAGGGGTGAAAAACTTGATAAATAAAAACTTTCGGAGGAAATATTTATGAAGAAGTTCCTATCTTTACTTCTTGTCGTTGCTCTTGCTGTCACAAGCTGTTTTGCACAGGGTGCTGCAGAGGCATCAAAATCAGCAGAGAAAACAGAGCTCATTGTTTTTGCAGCAGCATCAATGACAGAGACTCTCACAACAATCAAAGGTATTTATGAAAAGGCTAACCCGAATGTGACCATCACATACAATTTCGACTCAAGCGGAACACTCAAGACTCAGATTGAACAGGGTGCTGAATGTGACATCTTCCTTTCTGCTGCCACCAAACAGATGAACGCACTCAATGACCTCGGCTTGGTCGATACAGCAACAATGGTTGACCTTCTTGATAACAAGGTAGCTCTTGCAGTGCCTGCAAACAACCCGAAGGGAATTGAAAGCTTTGATCAGCTTGCCCAGCTTCTTAAGGCTCATGACGTCTTCCTTGCTATCGGGAACTCAGACGTTCCTGTCGGACAGTACACACAGAAGATCTTCGCTTACTACGGTCTCGATGAAAAAGATATTGCTGATGCCGGCTGCCTTACTTACGGTACAAACGTCAAGGAAGTCACAACACAGGTGAGCAAAGAGTCCGTTGACTGCGGAATCATCTATGCAACCGATGCTTACTCGGCAGGTCTCCAGGTTGTTGACACAGCAACAAGCGAGATGACAGGCGGAAGAGTAATCTATCCTGCAGCTGTTCTTTCAGGAAGCAAAAATACAGAAGCAGCTACTGCTTTCCTGGATTATCTCAAGAGTGATGAGGCTATGACAGTGTTTGCATCTGTCGGCTTTGCGAGCGCTCTTTAATTTGGGAATATGGAGGGCTCCGGCCCTCCAGTCTTATTCATTTGACTTATGGACTGGTATCCTTTCTTTAATTCACTCAGAATTGCGTTCTACACATCAATAATAGTCTTCTTCCTTGGAATTTTCCTTGCTAATATCGTTGCAAAGATGCCCCCGGTTGTGAAGGGTATTCTTGATGTGTTTCTGACTCTTCCTCTCGTACTTCCTCCCACTGTCGTAGGCTTCTTCCTCATCCTGATTTTCGGGGTAAAGACACCTCTTGGACAATTTCTCGGAAAGTTCGGGATAAAATTTGTCATGACTTGGTATGGCGGAATAGTTGCAGCTACCGTCGTAGCCTTTCCCCTCATGTACAGAACGACTCGAGGGGCATTTGAAGCCTATGACAACACACTCAGCGAAGCGGGCAAGACTTTGGGCCTCAGCAACACCTTCATCTTCTGGAGGATAAAAATCCCGACATGCAGACAGGGGATCCTTGCCGGCGTTGTTCTGGCCTTTGCGCGAGCCCTCGGCGAGTACGGTGCCACAAGCATGCTCATCGGATACACTCCGGGAAAGACAGCTACGATTTCAACCACAGTCTACCAGCTCTGGAGAACCAATAATGAGAAAGAGGCCTACATCTGGGTCCTGATTAACGTTGCAATTTCGGCTGTAGTTCTTCTTGCAGTGAATCTTCTTGAGAACAAGGACAGAAAAGAGAGGAAAAGAAAATGAAACTTACAGTCGACATAAAGAAAGACTTCGGGTCATTCAATCTCCAGTCCTCCTTTGAGACAGAAGATCTCATCACCGGATTTCTTGGCTCCAGCGGATCAGGAAAGAGCATGACACTGAAGTGCATTGCGGGGATAGTAACTCCAGATGAAGGTTACATTAAGCTGGATGACAGGGTTCTTTTTGACAGCAAAAAGGGAATCAACATACGCCCGCAGGACAGAAAGGTAGGATATCTCTTCCAGAATTATGCCCTCTTCCCTGCAATGACAGTAAAAAAGAACATAATGTGCGGTCTTATAAAGGAAAAAGACAAGGCAAGGAAAAAAGAGAAATTCGATGAGGCTGTAAAACTCCTGCACCTTGAGGGGCTTGAAAACAGACTTCCCTCCCAGCTCTCCGGAGGACAGGCACAGCGTGTGGCCCTGGCCCGGATTATTGTAAGCGAGCCCGATCTTCTGCTTCTTGACGAACCCTTTTCTGCCCTCGACGCTTTCCTGAGACGCAGTCTCCAGACAGAGCTCCTCTCACTTCTCAAAAACATCGGCAAAGAGGCCATCCTTGTCACCCATTCTTCCCGGGAGGTCAGACGGATGTGCACCCGGCTCTATGTCATGAAAGACGGACGGATTATTAGGGAAGGAGAGACGGAAGATGTATTCTCCAACCCCGGAAGTGATGACTGCCTTGTTCTTCTTGAGGACTATTGACAATTACACACCGGCGTTATCAAAACTGTCTTTCATTTCTTTTTCCTAATGTTATAATCTAAATACGGAGAGAGAGATGGAAAAGCTTCTTGTCAGGAATTTCGGGCCTTTGAAGGACGGTTTAAAGGAAAATGACGGCTATATCACAATAAGCCCAGTTACTGTTATATGCGGTGCCCAGGCAACAGGGAAAAGTACAATAGCAAAACTCTATTCTTCATTCTCCTGGTTGGAGAAAGCAATGGCAAAAGCAGATTTAAACCCTTCTTCATTCTCCACATCAGATTTTCTGAAAATATGTGAGAACCACAGGCTCACGGGATATTTCAAAGATAATACCCTGATTAGGTATGTGGGGACAAAATATACTTTTTCGTATGAAAATGGAACTCTTAAACTCTGTGAAAACAACAGTGGAGAAGAATACAGAAAGCCCAAGATAATGTATGTCCCCTCCGAAAGGAATCTCATTACTGCAATCGAGAATGCCGAGAGAATTAACGGACTCCCTGTCATGCTCTCTGTTTTTCTTGATGAATACAATAATGCCAGAAAAGCCATAAACGGAGATACTTTCCGCCTTCCGGTGTCCGGAATCGGAATAAGGTATGACAAAAATACTCTGCAGACAGTCGTTGTTACGGATTCAAGCTGTATTCCTATCACTGCCGCATCAAGTGGTATACAGTCAGTGGCTCCACTCTCGATTGTCACTGAATACCTTTCCAGTAGCATCACAGCCGGCCTAACGGAAAAAATCCAGAAGTTGAGCAGTGCCGAAAGGGAAATGATAATGTCATATATACCTTCCGCAATGAAGGAGGAATTGAATACCTACTTCTATTCCGGATTATCGAAAAACAACAGAGAGATTGAGGAGATACTCAAAAGCTACTTTCCTTCCAGATTCATCAATATTGTGGAAGAGCCGGAACAAAACCTTTATCCCGAATCTCAAAAAAATGTTCTCTATGAGCTTCTTGCCTGTCTTAACGGAAATAGCCAAAACAAGCTCCTGCTGACAACACACAGCCCCTATATTCTCTCCTATCTTATACTCTCAGCCAAGGCCGGGGAACTTTATAAAAAAGGACTCTCTCCGTCTCTTATAGCCAAATACGTCCCGAAGAACTCATCTGTATGGGGAGAGGACATAGCAATATATGAAACAAAAGACGATGGTACAGTTGAGATTCTCAAGCCCCAGTATGGCCTTCCCTCTGATGATAACGAACTTAACAATGCAATGATGAAGACAAACGAAATATTTTCAGAACTTCTTCACCTGGAGGCCGAGTTTGTCAAGAATTGATTTCTCCAATTATATCCTTCCAGTTCCTTCTGTGGATGAATTCGGACTTGTTGATCCGGATGAC
>CAVIAZ010000010.1:0-27045 GCA_963640795.1 bacterium
TGTTATCACGAGAGTAGGAATTTCTGTCACTGTAGCGGTTATCCCTTCTGTCATCTCGGTAGTCGCGTCTGTCATCTCTTCTGTCGTTCCAGTCGCGTCTATTGTCATTCCTGTCACCATAACGGGACTCTCTTCTATCATTTCTGTCATTATAGCGGGAAGGTCTGTCATTATTATAATGAGAGTCTCTTCTGTCGCTGTAGCGGTTATCCCTTCTGTCATCATTCCAGTCACGCCTGTCACTGTAGCGGTTCTGATGATAATCACGCCTGTCATCTCTGCCATTGTACCTGGAAGATCTGTTATCACGCGAATAAGAGCGCCTGTCATCTCTATCGTTGTAACGGGATTCCCGTCTCTCATTCTTTCCGGCACTTCGGGAACTGAAATCTCTTCCACTCTCATTCGTGTCATCAAATGTAAATGCCCTTGCCTCTTTCTTCTCACGCTTCTTTTCTGTCTTCTTCTCCAGATTCACATCGAATCTCTCAAGCTCTTCACTCATTTTTCTTTCTTTCCTTTCTCTTTTTCTTTCACTGTTTCTCTTTAACAACCATACTCTGCAGCTCTTTCTCTTGTGTGAGAAGTTAGGGGCAAATACAGATTGTGTTATTTCCTCTGCTTCATACATTGATGACAGCTTATCCTTCTCGAACCTGAACCCCTGGAGATTCTCACTAAAGAGGACAACACCACCGTCCGAGAGGATATCATAAATACCGGAGAGGAACATCAGGTAATCCCTTTGAACATCAAATGTTTCTGCTTTGTGGGAATTGGAGAATGCGGGAGGATCAAGAATAACCAGGTCAAACACCTTCTTCTCCTCCTTAGCCCGTACGAGGTAAGTTCTGCAGTCTTCTGTCACAACCTCATACTTCCCCTCATCAAGAAAGCCGTTGTTCTCAAGGTTACGTCTGCTCCATGCTGAATAGACATTCGAGAGATCAACACTCACCACGCTCTCCGCATTGCCGTCAGCAGCATATACGGAGAATGAAGACGTATAACAGAAGAGGTTCAGCACCCTCTGGTTACGTGCCATTTCCCTTATAAGCTTCCTTGTCTCCTCCTGGTCCAGAAAGAGTCCGGTATCTGCATACTTCTTCAGTTCGCACTCGAATATGAGACCATTCTCCCTGACAGTGACTTGGCACTCCTCATCACCCTTCTCATGCTGTTCATGTCCCTCTCTCTTTTTACGGAAAGAGTAGACTATCTTGCTTTTTTCCACATAAAGGAAACGGGAGACTATGTCTATTGTCTCATCCTTCTCCTCTTCATCCAGACCATCTTCTGAGTAGTCAACAATTCGGGCCCAGTCGCCGTAAAGGTCAACTGTGACTGGTAATTCTTCCAGGTTTCTGTCATACACTCGGGAGGTACTGCTGTCGGTGGCTTTCATCCACCTTCTCGATTCCAGGCCGGCACTTTTGAGGATTTTTCCGAAATCCTTCCTTAAATATTCTTCCACGCCTCGGATATTACCCAAAGTTTGAAAAAAAAGATAGCAGTTATGCTTTCTCATTTGTTAATATTAGTGTATGTACACAGATGATGATGAAGTAAGGGCTTTCATTGAGGAAAGGGAAAAGAAACTCGGGGGAAAGCTCATATACAGGGCCTTTGCGACCTGGTTTGCCGAAATCGGGGGAGAGAGACGGGAGTACGGCGTTTTTCTCTATAGTGATGGAAAGACCCTGGTGATTGAGGACTTCTTCAGACCCGGTACGATTCTCGGCTACAGAGTAAACTCAAAGAGCGAAAAGAAAAGGGAGGAAGAGTATGTCAAAATGGAGATTACCCTTCCACTGGAAGATGTGACAGAGATTGACTATTGCTCACGCCGGAGTGCCGAGAAATCCTTAAAAACCCTAAATGATGTCAGTAAAAGAGCAACACTCTTAAATAAGATATTTACTAAGAATTGCACGAAATTGAAGGTCGGAGAGAGGGTTTTCTTCTTTGAACTGCCTTCATTTGCTGAATTAAAAAAACTTATAGAACAAAAGGAGATTTAATATGAGCGTATTCAAAGCTTACGACATTCGCGGAGTCTGGAAGAAAGACTTTGACGAAAACACAGTTTACAAGGTAGGTTTCTTCCTTCCGTCACTTCTGAACACAGACCATGTGGTTGTCGGCAGGGACGTCAGAATAAGTTCCCCAGTAATCCACGATGAGCTTGTAAGGGGTATTACAGACAGTGGCGCTGACGTCTGGGATCTCGGGCTGAGTACAACACCGATGGTATACTTCGCAACAAACTTCCTGAAGGCAGATGCATCTGTCCAGATTACAGCCTCCCACAACCCTGCCCAGTACAACGGGCTCAAAATCAGCCGTACAGGTGCTCTTCCGGTCGGAGGAGAGACAGGACTCAAAGACCTCGAGAAGATGGTCAACGAGAAGGAAGTTGTGCTTTCTGCAAAGAAGGGATCTGTCAAGGATTACTCTTATGTAAGGGATGAATATGTAAAGTTCTTCGAGCCTTATGCAAAGGGACTTGAGGACCTCAAGCTCTCAATTGACTGCTCGAACGGAATGTCCTCCCTTGTCATCAAGGATGTATTGAGGAACGTCAAGGACATCCACTACATCTATGACACCCTTGACGGGAATTTCCCGAACCATGAACCCAACCCGCTTGAAGAGGAAAACTGCAGGGCTCTCGAGGCCGAAGTGAAGAAAAACGGAAGTGACTGCGGTGTCATCTATGACGGAGACGCAGACAGAGTTATCTTCGTTGATGACAAAGGCGAATGGATCCAGCCTGACTACATCACAGCTGTCCTCGGCTACTACTATAAGAAAAAAGGAATGCTCGGAGCATCGCTATGTGATGTCAGAACAAGCAAGAGCACAACAGACTACCTTGAGAAGGAAGGCTGGAAGAATACCATATGGAAGGTTGGTCACGCATTTGCTAAACTTAAGATCAGGGAAATCAACGGCGTATTCGGCGGTGAACTTGCAGGTCACTACTACTTCAGGGAATTCGGAAACTGTGACAGCGGAGTCCTTGCTTCACTCCTGGTACTTAATGTTGTAAAGGCTTTGAAAGAAGAGGGAAAGACTCTTTCATCATTCCTGAAAGACATCATCGTCTATGCTAACTCTCACGAGACAAACTTCAAGCTCGAGAACAAGGACGGGGCAATCAACGCACTTTATAGCAAGTATGCTCCTTCTGCTGATAAAGTCATGGACTTCGACGGATACAGGATTGAGTATCCTGACTGGTGGTTCAGTGTACGTAAGTCCAATACAGAACCTTTCCTCAGAATAGTATGTGAGGCAAAGTCAGATGAGATGCTGAAAGAGAAGATGGGCGAGATTTCAGCCATCATCAAGTCATTCAGCTGAGCTGGGATTACTCATCTTATTCCCCATGGCTAGTTCCGTGGGGATTTTCTTTGCCTCAGTTTTAGGTATTACCTGAAAAATCAATCAATTTTTTAGCCAAAACTTTACATATTCAACAGTTTTTTAAAATTTCTTGAGGGATATTGCAATTTATTTTAAAATATATATCATGTATGACCGAACGGAGGCAAACATGGTAAATGACTATGAATACATAATCCACAATAATGGGGATTTAAGTAAGAAAGACCAGAGTAAAGCTAAAGAGATGTTCCCTGTATCGATTGCAAGGGAAGCAAGAAAGTTCCACCGCCAGATTCCGGGCTACAGGATGACACCGCTTGTTGCCATGCCGAATCTCTCCCATATGCTTGGGGTTGGTGGCATATATATCAAGAATGAGGCAATGAGGCTTGAGCTTAACTCGTTCAAGGTCATGGGCGGATCATTTGCCATCTACAGATTCATGAAAAAACTCCTGAACATGGAAGATAAGGAACTTACATTTGACTATCTTGTAAGCAAGGAATGCCATGACAGGGTCGGCGACATAACTTTCTGCTCGGCTACCGACGGCAACCACGGCAGGGGGCTCGCATGGGCATCCAAGATGCTGGGGCACAAGTGTAAGATTTACGTCCACTCCGAGACCACACAGGCACGTATAGATGCAATCAAGAAATATGGAGCTGAGGTTACTGTTGTTAACGGTAACTATGATGATGCAGTAAGGCAGGCAGCTGAAGACGCAAAGAAGAACGGCTGGTATGTCATTTCCGACACATCATGGCCCGGATACAGTGAAATCCCGACATGGATCATGCAGGGGTATACTTCAATGCTTCTTGAAGCCCAGGAGCAGTTTGCGGGCATGGGCATCCAGAAACCCACACATGTTATTGTCCAGGCAGGAGTCGGTGCTCTCGCTGCATCTGTCGTAGGCTTCTACACTGCTCTCTTCCCGGAGGATCCACCTCTTTTCATTGTCGTCGAACCCGATAAGGCTGCATGTGTATATGAATCTATCAAAGCCGGTGACGGCAACTGCCACAGTGTAAAGGGAGACCTGGACACAATCATGGCAGGCCTTGCATGTGGAGACCCGTCCCCAATTGCCTTCGATATCCTAAAGAACAATGCAGACATCTTCATCAAGGTTCCCGATTATATTGCAGCAAGAGGAATGAGAATCCTCTCCTGTCCGCTCAAGGGTGACCCGTTTGTAATCAGCGGAGAGAGCGGAGCAGTTCCTCTCGGAGCATTGTATTCACTTCTTACGGAGAATGAAGACAGTACACTCAAGGAAGCTTTGAAAATAGATGAAGATTCCCTCATCTTCATGATTAACACTGAAGGTAACACGGATCCGATGCATTTCAGACAGATTATCTGGGACGGAAGGAACCCGGTTCCGAAGGAGTTCAAAACAAGAAGGTAAGCACTGCCATCCGAAAGGGTGGCATTCTTTTTGCAGCTTTCTTCAAAATTTTTCATACTCTATTGACAAGGAATTCTGTTTTGCTCTAAAGTGCATTTGTTCGTAAAACATTCTCCGGTAGCTCAGTCGGTAGAGCAGGTGGCTGTTAACCACCCTGTCGGGGGTTCAAATCCCTCCCGGGGAGAAACCAGACGTAGTATTCTACGTCTTTTGTTTTTAAAATTCCGCCCGTAACGGGTTTGAATTTTTTTCATACAAAATCCTCCTCTGCCACCCCTCAATCAGGTGGCTTTTATTTTTTTCTGAAAGGTCCTAAAGTAGTAGACATGGAAGGAAAGAAGAAAGAGACCGTCAACATGACACAGGGGAGCATATTCTCCCTCCTCATTATGTTTGCACTTCCCATTCTCATGGGACAGCTCTTCCAGCAGCTATACAACACTTTTGACACATGGTGTGTCGGCAACTTTGTCGGCAAGAACAGCTTCTCCGCAGTCGGGACCGTCAGCTCAATAATCAACATGCTCATCGGCTTTGCAAGCGGTTTCTCAACCGGGGCTGGAGTCGTCATTTCACAATACTTCGGGTCCGGAGACGAAGAAAAGATTTCACGTGCAGTTCATACGTTCGTCGTATTCATGACTATACTCAGCATCATAATGACTGCAGTGGGGCTATTGATGGTTCCTGTTTTCATCAGGATGGTAGGTTCCCCCGAGGAAGTCGCAGTTGAGCAGGAGATATATCTTTCCATATACTTTTCCGGCCTGGTTGGACTTATGTTCTACAACATGGGTTCATCCATCTTCCGTGCAGTCGGGAACTCACGCCTTCCGTTTATCTTTCTTGTTATATCGGCATTGCTGAACATAGTACTGGACCTTGTCTTTGTAATCTGTTTCAACATGGGGACCGCAGGGGTTGCCTGGGCTACAATCATCAGTCAGGGAGTATCAGCAGTGCTTGTTGTAATTGCCCTCTTCAGGACAAAGAGTCCGGTGAGGATATCTTTCAGAAAATTCTGCTTCGACATGAAGATACTCTCCAGAATTATCCTTATAGGACTTCCCTCTGCTGTCCAGATGGCTGTAACAAGCTTCTCCAACGTATTTGTCCAGTCTTATATAAACTACTTCGGGACAGATGTCATGGGTGGCTGGACTGCCTACTCCAAGGTTGACCAGCTCCTCTTCCTCCCCATGCAGTCCCTCGGTCTGGGTGCGATGACATTCGTCGGGCAGAATACCGGAGCGGGGAATATCAACAGGGCACAGAAGGGAGCCAACTATGCCCTCTTCCTCGGTCTTATTTCCACGGCAATACTTCTCGTCCCGATAGTCATCTTCGCTCCCGGTGTCGTCGAATTCTTCATCAGCGCAGAAGAGACCGAGGTCATAAGATACGGAACAATGTTCCTGAGGTGTCTCAGTCCTTTCTATCTCCTGTGTACCTTCAACCAGGTCTACGGAAGTTCCCTCAGAGGAGCTGGAAAGAGCCAGGTTCCTATGGTGATAATGCTCTTTTCCTTCGTCTTCTCAAGACAGATTTATCTCTATGTGATGAAGAACTACATATCGAACACTGTTCTGGCCATTGCCATGGGATATCCCTTCGGCTGGCTCTTGTGTTCAACTCTCATTTCGATAAGTTTCTTTACTTACTTTGGACGCTTGAAGAGACAAGCTGCTTCTTCAAAAGAAGACAGAGAAGTACAGCAATAAACGGAAATACAGCATAGGACATGAAGAGCGTGGAGTATCCCATAGCGTCAATTATGAATCCACCGGCAAGTGTTCCAAGGAGCTCCGGAAGGTTTGTTGCCACAGCCCAATAGATGCTCATCCCCACCTCGTAGTGTTCACTCGAGACATTGCGTGCTATGTATGTTGTGGATGCAACATGACATGCCCCGAAAGTGAGGCCGTGGAGTGTCTGGGCAAGAGCAAATACCCATATATTCGGAATAAGGTACAACAACAGTCTCACTGTCAATGCAATTGCAGACAGGAACAGCATGAAGAATGGGGTTGTCCTGTTATTCTTGAGTAGACGCCCGAAGAGAATCATGCACATGAATTCAAAGAATGCTCCAAGAGCTATGAAGAGAGAGAAATATCCTCCAAGCTTCAGCGTTTCCGTCATATATGACGAGAGCATCTTCTCGACAACAGACTGCCCGACCCTGGTAAGTGCGACAATAGACATAAAGAGGTAAAATCCTCTGTCAAACCATGAAAAAGAGAATGCTTTCCTCTCCTTCTTCTCCCTTCTGTCATCACTTTGAATAATTGAAGCAATAAGAAAAAGCGATACGAAAATAAGAAAAGAGGTCAATATCGAGGAATTGTCTCTATCGGAAGGAAAACCCGAGAGAGCAAAGAATGCAAGGGCTATAAGGTAGCCGAGCGTACCGAATGCCCTCAATTGGCCGTACTTGTAGCTCATCCCGTAGAGCTTACGGTTGAGAAACCCGTCAACAAGCGGATTCAGGGACCAGAAAAAGAAATCAAGAAGACATACAGCCACAATAACAGTAATGACATTACCGGAAAGGAAGAACGGAAGGCCGAAGACTATTGAGCAAAGTGCAGAGATTATAAGCCAGGGCTTTGTCCTCCCCTTCTTGTCAGTGATTGATGAGATAACCAGTGGCCCTATGATTGCGAAAGCCTGGCCGAGCGATATTATCACCCCGACAAGAGAATATGAGTAACCCTTGTTTCTAAGTGCTATCTGGACATATGGTGCATAGGATGCGATTGCGGTCTGAGTCAGGATTGCCAGGAGATAATATCGGTACATATGAAAATTATCTTTTAGACTGTCCGGTTTGTGAAGAAAAATAATTCAGTCTTTTTACCAAACATAACGAGATAATCCCCAATAATGTCTTTCAAGCATAAACAGAAAAAAACAGAACAATTGCTTTATCTACAGATACTATTCATTAGTATATAACGAATTATAAAATAGTTATTAAATTATTCATTTACCTATTGACAACATATACACTTTTATCTATAAGTTTATATCGATTATAGGAGACGTAATATGTCAAATACTCAAGAACTCTTCGAGGGACAGAACGAACTCGAGAGCATGATTACTAAAGTAAAGGATGCACAGCGTATTTATGCTACATTCCCGCAGGAAAAGGTTGACGAAATCTTCCGTATGGCAGCAATAGCAGCCAACAATGCACGTATTCCCCTTGCCATTGATGCAGTCGAGGAGACGGGAATGGGCATTGTCGAAGACAAGGTCATCAAGAACCACTTTGCAGCTGAATACATCTATAATAAATACAAGGATGACAAGACCTGCGATATCATCGAGGAAGATATCGGGTTCGGCATCAAGAAGATAGCAGAGTCCAAGGGTGTCATCTGCGGAATCATCCCGACAACAAACCCGACAAGCACAGCCATCTTCAAGGCCCTCATTGCACTCAAGACCCGTAATGCAATAATCTTCAGCCCCCATCCGAGGGCAAAGAAGTGCACATGTGATGCAGCCCGCATTGTCCTTGAGGCGGCAGTCAAAGCAGGCGCTCCGGAGAATATCATAGGCTTCATTGAAGAGCCGACCCTTGAAAAGACAGACTACCTCATGAAGCACCAATATATAAACCTCATCCTTGCTACCGGCGGTCCGGGCATGGTCAAGAGTGCATACTCTTCAGGTAAGCCGGCTATCGGAGTCGGAGCCGGGAACACACCCGCACTCATCGATGATTCTGCCAACCTCAAAATGGCTGTTGCATCAATCCTCATGAGCAAGACATTCGACAACGGAATGATCTGTGCTTCCGAGCAGACCATCATCTGCCATAAGAATATTTATAAGGAGACAAAGAAACTTCTCAAGGAGGAAGGTGCACACTTCCTGACAAAGGACGAGATGGCACTGCTCTCCCCGATTATCCTTGATCCGAAGAGAGGTTCAGTCAATCCGGCAATCGTCGGGCAGCCTGCATACAAGATTGCCCAGATAGCAGGTTTCAGCGTTCCTGAGAACACAAAGGTCCTTATCGGGGAAGTTAAGAAAATCGCCATGGACGAACCCTTTGCACACGAAAAGCTCTCCCCTGTCCTCGGCATGTACGAATGTGCCACATTTGAAGAGGGATGCGAAATGGCTGCAAAGCTCATAAGCATGGGCGGTTTCGGCCACACCTCTGTCCTCTATTGTGACGAGAAGCTCGATGACAAGGTCAATGCTTACGGCAAGATTGTCAAGACAAGCAGGGTCCTTATCAACATGCCGGCATCCCAGGGTGCCATCGGAGACATCTACAACTTCCGTCTTGAGCCGAGTCTCACACTCGGATGCGGAAGCTGGGGAAACAACTCCATAAGTGAGAACGTAGGCCCGAAACACCTTCTTAACGTCAAGACAGTTGCAGAGAGGAGAGAAAACATGCTCTGGTTCAAACTTCCACCTAAGGTTTATTTCAAATACGGTTGTCTTCCTGTAGCTTTGCAGGAACTTGAGGGAAAGAAGAGGGCATTCCTTGTAACAGACAGTTTCCTCTTCAATTCCGGCATGATTGACAGGATTACAGATACCCTCAAGCAGATTGGAGTTGAGACGGAAGTCTTCCACCAGGTGAAGCCGGACCCGACACTCGGAACAATCAACACCGCAATGCAGCTTGTCAATGCATTCAATCCTGATGTGATTATCGCAGTAGGTGGCGGATCCCCGATGGATGCGGCAAAGATCATGTGGCTCCTCTATGAGCATCCGGAAGTTAAGTTCGAAGGTCTTGCATTAAGGTTCATGGATATAAGAAAGCGTGTCTATGCTTTCCCGAACATGGGAAAGAAGGCTAAGCTTGTATGTATCCCGACAACAAGCGGAACAGGAAGTGAAGTGACTCCGTTTGCCATCATCACAGATGAAAAGAGCGGAATGAAGTGGGCTATCGCAGACTATGCACTTACCCCCAGCATGGCAATCATCGACAGCGAACTTGCAATGGGACAGCCGAAAGGCCTTACAGCTTCATGCGGACTCGATGTCCTGACACATGCACTTGAGGCACTTGTTTCAAGCATGAGTACCGATTACACCAATGCCCTCTCGCTTGAGGCAGCAAGGGTTATCTTCAAGTATCTTCCACTCGCTTACAGGGACGGTACAAACAAGAAGGCAAGGGAAAAGGTCCACAATGCCTCAACAATGGCAGGCATGGCATTCAGCAACGCATTCCTTGGAATATGCCACTCGATGGCTCATAAGCTTGGCGCCCAGTTCCATGTTCCACACGGAATGGCAAATGCCCTCCTTCTGACTAATGTCATCAGGTTCAATGCGAATGACAATCCGACAAAGATGGCTGCATTCCCTCAGTATGAATACCCATCGGTCGTATCGAGGTATGCACGTGTTGCTGACTACATCGCTACCCCAGTGAACAACACAAAGAACACTGAGTACGTGGTTACAACCCCCGATATGACACTTGAAGAGAGAGTCGGGGCGCTGATTGACGGAATTGAGAAGCTCAAGAAGGAACTCGGTATCCCGGCATCCATCCAGGAGTGGGGAGTACCGGAGGAAGAATTCCTCGCTGTTGTCGACGAGCTCTCTGTCAAGGCATTTGATGACCAGTGTACAGGGTCCAACCCGCGTTACCCGCTTATCAGCCAGATCAAGGCGCTCTACCTTGACTCCTACTACGGCAGAGCATATAAAGAATGAAGCTGAGGCTCCGGACATCCGGGGCCTTTTCTCATTTTCGGGGACAGAAGCCGTTTGTCCCCGTTTCTTAATGGAAAATGACATGGAAGTAGTTTATCCTTGGTTCACTAAACAAAACATGGAGAAACCAGATGATTAAAGCAGCAGTCATTATCCTTTTCATAACAAAATCACTATACGACCTCTTCATTATCCATCTTGAGTCGTCGGACCACGGGCGTCCGCTTCCAGATAACGTCAGGGATGTCTACGACCCGGAACGATACAGAAAATACCTTTCGTACAAAAAGGAAAACGGGAGACTTGAAGTCTTCTCTTTTCTTGTTGGTTTTGCCGTAAACCTTCTTTTTCTTCTCCTCAATGTCTACGCCCTTATTTTCAATAGGCTTGGAGACATGAACATATATCTTGCGTACTTCACTTTGACAGCCATCATCACTCTCATTACCTCGGCTGTTAAACTGCCCTTCTCTTTCTACGGCACATTCACAATTGAAGAGAAATACGGCATGAACAGGACAACAAAGAAGACATTCTTCCTCGACAGAATCAAGGCGTTTGTTCTCTCTTTGTTAGTTATGACAGTTATCCTCTTTGTGATGATTTTCTTCTTCTCCCGCTACGGTATAAAAGGGGTAATCGGAACTACCATTGCTGTTGTTGCACTCTCCCTCCTGATAAGTGCACTTGTAATACCGCTCTTAAGGATATTCAACAGGTTCACCCCTCTTGAGGATGGGGAACTCAAGGAGAAGCTCCTCTCGCTATGCACAAAATATAAAGTGAAAGTCAAAAGGATAGTCGTGAAAGATGCATCCCGCCGCACAACAACATCCAATGCCTTCTGCACCGGCTTGAAGGAGAAGACGATATCGATTGATGACAACCTCATCAATAATTTCACAACAGATGAGATAGTTGCCGTCTTTGCACATGAATTTGCACATGCAAGATTCAGGCATATATTGAAGTCCCTCCCCTTCTCGCTTGCCGGCTCTGTCATCACGATACTCTTTTTCGGCCTGATGCTTGAGTATACTCCACTCTTCACAGCATTCGGTTTTGAGGGTGTGAACTACTTCTTTGCACTTTCAGTTATGGGCATCATCACATGGCCGGCAGAGATCATCGGTGATGTAATACTCAATGCAATATCACGAAAGCACGAATATGAGGCGGACAGGTTTGCAGCTAGAGAGGGGTATGGAGAAGCCCTCGTCAGTGCCCTCAAACGTCTCCACAACGAGGCACTCGGGGAAATCAACCCCGCCAGATGGGTTGTATTAACCTGTTATTCGCACCCAACTCTCTCACAGCGTATAAGTGCGATAGAGAAGGCTGAAAATAAGGACCGGGGTTAACCGGTCCGGATTATCAGATTACATGTAATGCTTCAGCATCGACGTTGAGGTAGCACTCCTCCCCGACCTTATATATCTTACGGTTCTTGGGATTGTGGTCCTCAAGCTTGATGAGGGTGTCACCAACCATGACGTGGTAGTTCTGGTAGGAGCCCATGAAACATGAGACGGTTACACGGCATTTTATATATCCTTCATCACTGAGTTTTGCTGCCTCAGGTCTCAGAACTGCTGTATATTTCTCGCCCTTCACCATTCCGGCCTTCTTCGGAACAAGAAGCCTGTTGCCTTCAAAGTCAAGTATGCCATAGTTGCCGTCATCGCCTGAGTAGCTGCCTCTGAGGAAGTTAGCTTCCCCGATGAAGTCTGCAACAAACTCATCAACCGGATGATAGTAGATCTCTTCCGGTGTACCCATCTGAGCAACAACACCCTTGTTCATGATGATGATTTTGTCGGAAATGGCCATGGCCTCACTCTGGTCATGGGTGACATAGATTGCCGTGATTCCCACTTCCTGCTGGATACGCCTTATCTCAGTTCTCATCTGGACTCTGAGCTTTGCATCAAGGTTGGAGAGAGGCTCGTCAAAGAGCAGGACAGAAGGCTCAATGACAAGGGCACGTGCAAGGGCGACTCTCTGCTGCTGTCCGCCGGAGAGCTGGTTGGTCATCCTCTCCTCCATACCCGAGAGTTCCACAAGGTCAAGAATTCTCAATACCTTCTTCTGAATCTCATCCTTGGGGAGTTTTCTAATCTTCAGGCCGTAAGCAACGTTGTCGAAGATATTGTAATGGGGAAGAAGAGCATAGCTCTGGAAGACCATTGCGGTATCACGCTTGTTCGGGGTGAGTTCGTTGATAGGTTCGTCCCCGAGGTAAATCTCCCCTTCATCCGGGCTCTCAAAGCCTGCAATCATTCTGAGTGTGGTTGTCTTACCGCACCCGGAAGGTCCCAGGAGTGTGACAAAGCTACCCGGTTCAATCTCAAGGGAAGTGTCCTTTACTGCATAGAAATCCTTTCCAGTCTTCGGATCCTTATAAATCTTTGAAATATGGGAGAGTTTCACTCCCTTCTTAATCTTTTCCATTATTTAGCCTCCTTGAGCTTTCTGCTGGTTCCAAAGTATTTGATGAAGAGGTTCATCAGAAGAACAGAACCATATGTAATGAGAATGAGGATAGTGGCAAATGCACATGCCAGGCCATAGGAACCCTTCTCTGCAAACTCGTTAATCTGCACAGTAATAAGCAGGAATTGCGGAGTGACAAGTAATATTATTGCCGAAATAGCAGTAATGCTTCTGACAAACGCGGTGACAAGACCGCTGAGGAAGGAATCCTTGATCAGAGGGAGTGTCACAGTCATGAAGACCTTGAATGAATCAGCCCCCATGTCGTATGCCGACTCCTCAATTGACTTATCTATCTGTCTCAGTGCAGAGATACCGCTCCTCGTACCGGTCGGAAGTGATCTCACGACAAATACTATGATAAGTATCAATGCCGAGCCGTATATCCCCTGCAGGAATCCAGTATGGAAGACTCCACTTGCAAAGCCACGGATATATCCGACACCAAGTACGGTCCCCGGTACTGCCATTGCAAGCATGCTGACTGCCTCAATGAATCCCTTGGCCTTGAACTTGCGCTTAACAACCAGGTAGCTGATTATCATACTCAGCAATGCCGTGATAGGTGCCGATATAAGCGAAAGCATGAACGAATCTCTGAATGCCTTAAGACCCTTGTAGCGTGTAAAGACCAGCTTGTACCACTTGGTGGTAAGCGGGAAGAATTTATATCCCCATGTCGGGAAGAGAGACCCGATAGGAACACAGATGTACATAATGATTACAAAGAGTGCAACAGCAGAACAGAAGACTGTGAGAGGAATCTTTACAGATCTGTCTGTAATGAGCATTCTCTCCCTGGATGCCTTCCCCGTCAGGGTAGCAGCAGTCTTTTTCTCCAATACATATTTCTGGACTGCAAACATCAAGAGTGTGATCATCAGAAGCACAACAGCCATTGCTGCAGCACCTGCCTTGTCGTAGGCTCCGGTAATCTGGAGATAGATGGTTGTGGCCAGAGTATCATAAGAGCCTCCGATAATCATCGGGTTGGCAAAGTCTGCAATCGACTCAATGAATGTGACAAGAAAAGCGTTACCGAGTCCCGGAAGGAGAAGCGGGAGGGTAACAGATGTAAACACCTTGAATCTTGATGCCCCCATATCCCTTGCTGCTTCCTCCAGAGATGGGTCAATGTTCTTCAATAGTCCTTTCAGCATCATATAACATACCGGGAAGAATGTCAGAGACTGGACAATTGCAATCCCCCAGAACCCATACACGGAGTTGTCATAAATCTTGAGGACATAGCGTGTGATTATCCCGGCCTTGCCGAAGAGCATTATCATCGACAGCGAAAGAACAAACGGAGGTGAAACTACAGGAAGCATACTGACTACCTTGAAAAGTCCTCCCACAAACTTGTTCATCTTTACATACACTTCCACATATGCAAAGAGGAGACCTACAGCTGTAGACAGCAGACCGACGACGAATCCCACTTTCAGGGTATTCGATATTGCCTTGGTAAACGTCGGCATCTGGAATATACGGCCGAAGACACTGAAACCGAAATGGCCGTCACCAACAAAAGAATCCACCAGAAGAATAGCCAGCGGATAAAGAATAAATAGTGTAAGGAAAGCGATTAGCACGACAATGGTGGTGACCATGATTGGGTCTGCCAAAAGTTTCTTCCTGTCGAGCGCTGCGCTCTGGCTACTTGCCATATACTTTCCTCCTTATATCTTTCTAAAAAAGGGATGACAGCGGAATGCCACCACCCCTTTTTTGTTTAATTCAAACGAGATTTACTTAACCTGGAATCTTGTGGTATCGGATGTGTTAGCACCACCAGATGCAAGAGCAGCCATTACGTCAGCAACATACTGCTTGATGTTAGCTGTAGCATCATCGAAGTCATAGTCAATGACGTTGGACGGGTCAAGACCGAATTCATAAGCGATTTCCGGCTGTTCAGCATTGTCGATGACGAGGAACTGGTAAGAACCGTTCTCCTTTGCGATGTTCACACAATCCGGAGAAAGGGCAAACTCAATCCAGAGTTTAGCAGCGTTCATGTGTTTAGCACCCCTGAAGATAGCGGTAGCTCCGATTTCACATGTTGTTCCGCTTGAAGGAATGACCATACCGATGTTGTCATAGCCATTGTCGACAATCTGGTAAATACCGTCGTGGAGGAATCCGATTCCGATGACACACTCGCCTGTTCCGACGTTCTTGCTCGGGCCTGATCCGCTCTTTGTGTAGACCTGGATGTTCTTGTCGAGTTCAACAAGATACTTCATAGCCTCATCATGGCCGTACTTCTGGATGATTGTATTCAGGAAGAGTTTTGCTGTTCCTGCTGTGTTGTAGTTACTCAGCCAGATAAGTCCCTTGTACTCAGGTTTGATGAGGTCAGCAAAATCCTGTGGAGGTTCAATGCCGAGTCTCTTTACTTCATCCTTGTTGTACATGAAGCCCAGAATACCTGTGTAGATACCGAACCAGCGGTTTTCCTTATCCTTGTAAACGCTCTTTGTGATATGAGAAGCGTTCTTTGCATCATAAGACTCAAGGAAGCCCTCTGCAGCAAGAACGTTATAGGGGTCTGTTGTGCCACCGAACCATACGTCAGCTGACGGGTTGCCGTTCTCTTCCTCAATCTTAGCCTGGACTTCACCAGTTGAGAGACGCTGATAAGTTACTTTGATTCCATAAAGAGATTCAAATTTTTCACATGCAGCTGCAAGATATTCCTCCTCGCATGAGCCGTAAACAACGAGCTCGCCTTCTGCCTGGGCAGCAGCTACGAGTGGGTCAACTGTTGATGATGTTGTGGAAGCTTCCTTACTTCCCTGTGCAAATACAGAGGAGACAGCTAAGCAGAGTGCAAGAGCAATTACTAAAAACTTCTTCATAGTTTCCTTCCTTTTGTTGATAAAATATTATTTATAATTATCAGACCGAAAGAAGTGATAAGCAAGAAAAATATGAAATTTAGCATTGCTAAATCGGATTAGTAATCATTTTTTACGCCATACTCAATTAACGCAAGAAACATTGACGTATACATAAAATGCTCCATAGCCCCGCAAAAAGGGAATTGAGGTATGGGGGCAAAAAAATAGACGGCCCATCAAGACCGTCCCAACAAGATGAACAAGGATTACATCAAATCCTTTGGCTTACGTGCAGTGTTGCCTGTCTTTTCACAATAAGCAACATGGCGAAGCTTGCCATTCTCGAAAACACTCTTCATCTTGATAACACCACCCCACTTGCTCATGAGAGCCTTAGCTCCTTCACGGTGTGCGTTCTTTGATACGTTACCTGGCATATCTATAATCCTCCGACTAATTATTCAAAACTACCAAGCCATAATATACAAATTGCATCATTCTTTGTCAAATCCTGACCTGACAGAGAGAGTTTTATCATATAACACGTTCCCTTGTCATCTGACTGGAACCACTTTTTTCATTTTTTTAAAGAAGGTACTTGATTAAATTTTCTACTTTAATTTATAGTAGCATTCGTGCTTGAAAAGAGCATATGCCACCTTAGCTCAGCTGGCCAGAGCACGTGATTTGTAATCTCGGGGTCGTTGGTTCGAATCCGACAGGTGGCTTCCAAACCAGTCTTATGGCTGGTTTTCTTTTTGCCTGAATTCCCAGATTTTCCTATCAGATAGGGCATAATTCAGGATTATTTGTCTAAATCTCATTTTTTAAGCCATATTTAGACAGAAAATCTTTAAAATTTTCTCTTTTATGCTATGCTTATAGCATGAAATGCAATCAGATTATAGGAAGAGAAAGAGAGTGCAGGATACTAGGCGACTCTCTTGAGGCAACAACATCTCAACTTATCATTGTCTATGGAAGGAGGAGGGTTGGGAAGACATTTCTTATCAACAGATACTTTGAAAATAACTTTGCTTTCAAGGTAACAGGAACATATAACCAACCCAAGGATTTCCAGCTGAAAACCTTCCTCCGGGAACTGAAGACAAAATCAGGCAATGAGAAAATTCCTATGGTGAAAGACTGGCTTGACGCTTTCTTTCTTCTTCAGGATTACCTGGAGAAACTTGACAAGTCACAAAAGCAGGTCGTTTTCTTTGACGAAATGCCCTGGCTTGATAATCAGAAATCAGATTTTCTACCGGCATTTGAGTGGTTCTGGAATAATTGGGCAAATGCACAGGATAACCTCGTAGTCATTCTCTGTGGCTCTGCCACGTCATGGATGGATGAAAAGATAACAAGAAACAAGGGCGGACTCTTCAACCGCCAGACATGCAAACTTGTTCTGAAGCCATTTAACCTTCATGAAACTGAACTATTCCTGAAATCAAAAGGAATAAACTGGAGCCGCTATGAGATAACCGAGTGCTATATGATTATGGGAGGAATTCCATATTACCTGGATAATCTGTCTCCAAGATTCTCTCTCAGGCAGAATATTGATGAACTCTTCTTCAAATCGGGAGGAGCGCTTGAGAATGAATTTGACTCGCTTTATGCCACACTTTTCAAAAACAGCCCCGCATTCATAAAGGTTGTTGAAGCGCTCGGCAAAAAACCGGGAGGGCTGACAAGAAAGGAAATTGCATCAGGGACAGGAATTTCGGAAAATGGATTATTAAGCAATATCCTGTATAATCTTGAACTCTCAGGATTTATAAGAATCTCAAATGTTTACAGGAAAACTAAAAAAGATGCTATTTACCAGCTGGCAGATTACTACACAGCATTCTTTCTGTGGTTTCTCAAGGACAATTACGGGAAAGACCAGCATTTCTGGACAAACACCATTGACAATCCTTCACTCAGAGCCTGGAAAGGATTAACTTTTGAGCAGGTTGCAAAGGACCATATCCCCCAGATAAAACAGAAACTCGGCATTTCCGGTGTAATGACCGAAGAGTCGACGTGGCTTTCACCATCTCAAGAGGACACGGCCGGAACCCAGATTGATTTGATAATCGACAGACGGGACAACACAGTAAACCTCTGTGAAATCAAATTCTCAATCAACGAGTTCACAATCGATAAGGACTATGAAGCAAAACTCAGAAACAAGATTGCCTCATTCAGTGCAATACTTCCAAAGTCAAAATCAATACAGCTGACGATGATCACCACATACGGTGTAAAAAAGAACATATACTCAGGAATATTCCAGAACGAAGTTGTTCTCGACGATTTGTTTCATGAGGAACTTTGACTTGTTGCTGTTTCCTTTCAGATATAGAATTTTCCCATGGACAAAATTAAGCTTGATGATTTTCTGAACTACAACTATCTCTCCGGCTTGAAGGCCACCGGGGACGGCGTCTTTTTCACCCTAAGCAGGGCAAAGAAGGACAAGCTCGGCTACGAGAGCAACTTCTATACTCTCCGTGGCGGGGAGCCCAGGCCTCTGACATATGACGGAAAGGCATCGTACGGCGTGCCATACAAGGGGAAATTCTACTTCCTGGCTAAGCGCACAGAAGATGAGAAAAAAGATGAAAACAAGCTGAAAAGCACAATATATTGTCTCCCCCTCGACGGCGGGGAGGCATTTCCCCTTCTTGTAGTTGATGGTTCAGTATCGAAATTTGACGCTCTCGGGAAAGACAAGTTCATAGGCCTAGTTACAGTAGACAGGAGACTAGAAGGCCTTACTGGAGAAGAGAAGGTAAAAAAGGCTAAGGAAATAGAGAACTGGGAAGATATTGAAGAGACAAGCTTCTATCTCAATGGTGTGGGATATATAAACGGAAGAAGAGACAGACTTGCTGTCTTTTCAAAGGATGGGGTGAAAAACATCTTCAAGGATGACTTCAATACATCCTTCTACTCGATAAGCCAGGACAGGACAAAGCTTGTAGCCATCGGGGAAGTCAGGACAGGGGCGAAGATGCAATTCACAACAGAAGTGAGAATCGTCAGCCTGACAGACTTCTCCTGGTATATCGCCCTTCCACTCGGGATTATGAGCATAAGTGGAGCATGGTTCCTTTCAGATACCCTCATTGCCATGGGTAGCAATATGAAGAAATACGGCATTAATGAAAATGACAATTTCTACACGATAAAGGACGGAAAGGCAAAGCTGCTCGCAAAATGGGGAGAGTCAACATGGTCAAGTGTCGGTACTGACATACGCCTCAAGGGAGGAGATAGCCGTGTTGCTGATGGTACATGGCTCTACTTTACAACCACCATCGGGTGGTCATCCTGCGTGTACAGGATCAATGCCCGTGGTAAGATTGAGCCTGTTGTGAAGGATGAGGGAAGTACGGACTCCATTGCAGTCTATAAGGGAAGTCTCTACTATGTAGGACTCAGAAAGCAGAATCTCCAGGAGCTCTACTCCCTCAAAGAGGGACAGCTTACACATATAAACACGCAGGTTCTCAAAGGAAAATATGTAGCCGAGCCCGAGAAAATCGAATTCGAAAACGACAGAAAGAAATTTACAGGATGGCTGCTCAGGCCCTACGGATACAAGAAAAACCAGAAATACCCTGCCATTCTCGATATACACGGAGGGCCGAAGACAGTCTACGGCACTGTCTTCATGCATGAAATGCAATATTGGGCAAGTGAAGGCTACTTCGTCTTCTGGACGAATCCCCGTGGAAGTGACGGCTGGGGAGACAGCTGGGCTGACATAAGAGGAAAGTACGGCACTGTCGACTACTCCGACCTCATGAGGTTCACAGATGTGGTACTCGAAAAGGAAAGAGGAATTGATCCGAACAGGGTCGGCGTCACAGGGGGCTCATACGGAGGCTTCATGTCAAACTGGATTCTGGGGCACACAGACCGATTCAAGGCAATTGCGACCCAGCGTTCAATCTATAACTGGCTGAGCTTTATCACGACAAGCGACATCGGCCCTTACTTTGCTCCCGACCAGTGCGGATGCTCTTTCAGGGACCTGGAGAGTCTCTATCACAGATCTCCGATGGAGGGTATCCTCAAGAATGCCAAGACACCTACCCTCATCATCCATTCCGACAAGGATTACAGGTGTCCTGTCGAACAGGGCTACCAGCTTTACAACACCCTTGTCGAACTCGGAGTCGAGACAAAGCTAATGCTCTTCCACGATGAGACACATGAGCTCAGCCGCTCCGGAAAGCCCATAAACAGGATAAAACGGCTTGAGGAAATAACAAAATGGATGGATAAGTACCTTAAAAAGTAGCTTTCATCAATTGTCTTATTATGTTTTTGACATGATAATGTATCCAATCTTACAAAGGAAGGAAAAAATATGAACAAAAAATCTCCTATCGTCACTATCGTCGCTATCGGCATTGGGGCAGCACTTTTCTTCGTACTTGGAAGATTCGTCGCCATCCCGAGTCCGGTTCCTAATACAAACATTTCCGTGCAATACGGTCTCCTTGCATTCATGGCGGTACTCTTTGGGCCAGTTGCAGGGCTCCTGATTGCCCTGATCGGACACGCACTTATCGACTTCTCATACGGTTGGGGAATCTGGTGGAGCTGGGTCATCGCATCAGGTGTTGCAGGTCTCCTCATGGGATTCTTTACACGCAAGATTGACCTCACAAATAAATTCGACAAGTCAGACATCCTGACATTCAACGTTTCCCAGGTGCTTTCACATATCATCGCATGGGGACTCGTTGCTCCTCTTGGTGATATCATCATATATTCCGAACCGGCCAACAAAGTATTCGTTCAGGGCCTCGTCGGAGGACTTGCAAACATCGTCACAACAGCCGTTGTCGGAACCCTCCTCTGCATTGCCTACCAGGCAACAAAGCCTAAGGCAGGAAGCCTCAAGAAGGACGAATAACTTTCTCTACAGGAAACCATGCTTCTCCATTGGGGAAGCATTTTCTTTTTTTATCTGCTATACTCAACCGAGAGGTAAACAGTGTCTTCTCCGATAATTGAATTTAAAGATGTCTCATTCAAGTACAAGGTTCAGGCTGAGCCTACCCTGTTCAATATTAACCTGAGTATAAATGAAGGGGAGAAAATCCTCATCTGCGGTCCGTCAGGCTGTGGAAAATCCACACTTTCAAATATGCTCAACGGCCTTATCCCAGCCTCCTACGACGGCGAGGTTACAGGAGAACTCCTGATAAACGGAAAGAGCTACAGCACTTACGACATCTTCTCCCTGAGTAAGATTACGGGTACCGTTCTCCAGGATTCGGACGGACAGTTCATCGGACTTACTGTCGGTGAGGATATAGCATTTGCCCTCGAGAACGACAATGTACCACTGAAGGAAATGAGGGATGAGGTGTTTGAAGCTGCAAAGAAGGTCGGGATGGAGACGTTCCTCTCCCATTCCCCGCAATCCCTTTCTGGCGGACAGAAGCAGAGAGTGTCACTTGCGGGCGTGATGGTCGACAGGTGCAAAATCTATCTCTTTGACGAGCCTCTTGCCAACCTTGACCCCGCAAGCGGAAAGAAGACCATAGAACTCATAGACGAGATACATAAATCTACAGGTGCCACAATCATCATAATCGAACACAGGCTTGAGGATGTCCTTTACCGCAGTGTGGACAGGGTTATCCTGATGGGAGACGGAAGAATAATTACCGACAGAACACCTGACGAACTTCTCTCCTCCGATGCCCTGATAAAAGCAGGAATAAGAGAGCCTTTATATGTGACAGCCCTCAAATATGCCGGTGTTGAGATAAGAAAGGATATGATGCCTGGAAGAATAGACACGCTCCGGCTCAATGAGGAGG
This sequence comes from bacterium, assembly GCA_963640795.1. Lineage (GTDB taxonomy): Bacteria > Spirochaetota > Spirochaetia > Sphaerochaetales > Sphaerochaetaceae > Ornithospirochaeta. Next base: position 21,690 of record CAVIAZ010000010.1, read on the forward strand.
ACAAGTCAAAGGTGAGAGCGTGGTTCAGGAGTGCCGAATTGAGAGAGCCGTCAAAGAGGGGCAATCTGCTCCTTGAAGCAAAAGGTATCTCATTCACCTACCCGGGAGGACACAGGGCTCTGGACGGCATTGACTTCACACTTTACAAGGGAGAGATGATGAGCATTGTCGGAAAGAACGGAGCCGGAAAGAGCACATTCAGTAAGCTCATATGCGGTTTCGAGACCCCGGACAAGGGCACATTGACTCTGGACGGAACCGATCTCTCCACATTCTCCGTCAAGGAACGTGCATCTCATATAGGGTACGTAATGCAGAACCCTAACCAGATGATTACCAAGGCGATGATAAAGGATGAGGTGGCGCTGGGCCTTGTAATGCGGGGAGAAAAGCCTATGGATGAAATAGAGAGGATAGTCGATGAAGCTCTCACCATATGTGGTCTCAGACCATTCAGGAACTGGCCGATAAGTGCACTCTCATACGGACAGAAAAAGAGGGTGACAATAGCTTCAATACTCTCTATGAACCCCGAGATAATCATCCTCGACGAGCCTACCGCAGGCCAGGATTTCAGACACTATACAGATATCATGGAATTTTTGAAGGAACTCAATAAGGCAGGAGTCACCATTGTTCTCATCACACATGACATGCATCTCATGCTTGAGTATTGTACCCGCTCCGTCGTCTTTGCTGACGGCCGGAAGATTGCCGACATGACACCCGAGGAGATTCTTACCAATGACAGCATAACCCAGAAGGCCTCACTCAAGAAGACAAGTCTCTCCGAGCTTGCCGGCATGTGCGGTCTTGATGATACGGCATTCATCAGACGGTTCATAGAACATGATAGGGAGGTAAGAAATGGTAAATCTTTTTAACTACATAGATAAGAGTTCACCTGTCCACCGTCTCAGCGGAGCGACAAAGCTCAGTGCCCTCATACTGATTTCCTTTGCCGCAATGACGACATTCGACACCCGTTTTCTCCTTTTTCTGACACTCTTTGCCTTTCTCTCTTTCAAATTGTCAAAAATAAAGCTGAGCGAAGTGAAGGTACTCTTTCTCTTTACCTTCATATTCATGATCCTGAATAATCTCCTCATATATATCTTCTCACCGGAACACGGGGTGACAATCTATGGGACAAGACATGTGCTCCTTACAGGCTGGAAGAGATGGACAGTGACATCAGAGCAGCTTTTCTACCACCTCAATGTGGTGTTGAAATACCTTGCAACCATTCCCTTTGTAATGCTCTTCGTGTCAACCACAGACCCGAGTGAGTTTGCTTCCTCACTCAACAGAATCGGAATAAGTTACAAGATAGCCTACTCCGTCTCCCTTGCTTTGAGATACATTCCCGACATCCAGAAGGAGTACCATGAGATATCACTCTCGCAGCAGGCAAGAGGGCTTGAGATGGCATCAAAGAAACAGAAACTCTCAAAGAGGCTCAAGAATGCCGCCACAATGCTCTTTCCGCTCATAATATCGAGCATGGACAGGATTGAGGTGATTTCGAATGCAATGGAACTCAGAGGATTCGGAAAGGGGAAGAAGAGGACCTGGTACTCAGCCCGTCCCTTCAGGGCAGGAGACTGGATTACCCTCATAGTCTCGATCCTCCTTCTTGTTGTTTCCATCTCTCTTAACTTTGTCAACAAGGGACGTTACTACAATCCGTTTATCTGATTTCCCGCATGCCCGCAGTAATCAGAATGGAGATGAGAGCTCATCTATTTGTCTTCTTTGAGTGTGTCACCTGGCTCAGGCAATGGTATTCCCTGTTGATTCTGTCCACCTCTGAGATAAGGTTGTCTCTCCTTGTCCTGATTTCATCAGCCTCAAGAGAATCAAAATCCGTAAGGAGAGACTCATATCCCTTCTCAGCTGCCCAGAGCTCTCCAGCCGCATCGGCATGGATGGTCTTGTCCTCATCATCACGAAAGTACGAAGTATAGAGATTGAGGGAAAGTGACGAAAGAGTGACAAAGCTCGTTACGATGTTTATCTGGAGGTTACCGTGAAAGAAGAAAGAGATGATTCCCACTGAAGAGACAGCAGTCAAAACTATATCAAGGATTTTGAAAGTCTGAATCTTCTTGTTAAGCCTCAAATATATTGCCCATTGAATCTTTGCCGCCTGTCTCACCTCCTCCCTGAGATGAACTATCTGGTCCTTCAATTTCTCCCTGTCATCCATATATTTATCTGACCTTTGAAAATGTTATCTTCCATCCCTCTCCCGTTCCTATCCTGTACTCGGACGAGAAGGATCCCTGGTTGACTGCTATTGCAACATTCAAAAGGGAATTGATGTAAACAAGAGCCTCCCCTTTCTCAACCTCAGTGAAATTATGGCAGAACTTGAGAGACTTACCGTAGACAACCCTGTCCCTGTTCTCTATTGTGACGTAGATATTATCACCATACCGGAAACCGGATGAGGAGAAAAGAGTGTCAGGTATATTTGTCCACAGTGAACCGTAACGGGTGTCAAGGATATCGATAGAACCACTTATCCTGTTATTCTCAACAACCGGGTCGTTGATATCGAGCATGACAACATTGTTATCCAAGAGAGGTCCGATTTCCCCGAATGATATCTTCCCGGAGGCAAGACGCGCGCCTGTGTAGGCATAGACGTCACGGCCGTAGAATGTGTATGACCTCTGGCTGTTCTTGAGTCTGTTTGTTGTCTCACTGATGGCCCTCCGCTCAAGTATCCCGATACCTTTTGCAATATGAGAGAGGGTCCCGTTATCAGGAGAGACAACCACATGTCCGCTTTTTGTGAGTACGGCAACACTTTCACGTTCACTTCCGACTCCGGGGTCAACAACAGATACAAAGACAGTACCCGGTGCCCAATATGGTATTGTCTGGATAAGACGGTAGCTTGCCTCCCATATATTGAATTGCGGGATTTCATGGGTCAGGTCCTCAAGCCGGAGAGAATGACACACCTCATCGGCAACACCGTGCATGGCACTGACAGCACCATCCACAGTGCCGAAGTCAGACATAAAGACAACAGTACCGCGTTTCGAAAAGAAATCACCGTCCTCAAGAAAAGTCAAATCATCATAAACCATATCTAACCCTTAATATCCTTTCTCAAACCAGATGCCCCGTTAAGGTAAACCATCCGCGGAGGCGTAATCTCACCATGATTTACAAGCACAAGCACCCTTATGCATTTTCCAAGCATTCCCTCGATATCTGCCTCCTGGGTGCAGAAGAGAGGAACCGTACTTCCATGTCCTCCCTTTCTGAGTGCAGAAGCGGCATTCATACTCCTGAGGTCAGCAGTCTCTGAGAAGTGTATATAAGCTAGTTCATCCTCAGTAAGGTTATTAACTTCAAGAAGCTTCTCAAACATCTCCTTCACTGCCTCTATGATTAATAGAGGAGAATCCTCCGTGACAGTGGTGGCACCCCTCAGGGCATAGCACATTGCCTTACATTCCATAGGAAAAACCTCCGGTGATTAAAGAATTCAGCATATCGAGGAAGACAGAGATGAAGAAATATACCATAAATCTAATGAGAGTCTTCACTACAGGAGCAACCACCCATACCCTTGAATATATAGAACAAATGAGAGATGAGAAGATAATCCATACAGCAACAAGGAATATCGTCCAACCCATAATCATCTGTGCATTGGTTATGAAGGTTACGAGACTCTCCCTGACCGGAAAATACAGGAACAGTGTGAAAAGCAGGGCGAAAAACATATACAGCGAAAGCAGATATGTGTGAACCCTAGATGAAAACTCAATGATTCTCCTCATTTCCAGCATACCGGAATTTTATCACACAGGGTAAAGTAAGACAATAAAGAACCCGTTCTGAGTCAAAAGTCTTGACAACACCGGCCTAAATAAAAAAAATAACCAGTCGGGATAATATTTGGGTATGAAAAGATTAGGAAATTTTCAGATTTCTTTCCTAACAAAACCAAAATCTTCCCGTATGTACTAAGGAAACTTAACTTTATAAGGAAGTAAAAGTATGGAACTTAACGAAAAATTGCTTGAGAAAGCAAAGAATGCAAAAAGCGCTGAGGAACTTAGCTCTATTGCAATGGAAAGTGGCATCGAGCTTACAAATGAAGAGGCAAAATCATATTTTGCTAAGCTTAATGCAAAGACCGGAGAGGTCGCAGATGATGAGCTTGAAGATGTAGCCGGCGGCGGAAAATGTGGAACAACCTACTATGAAAATCATCCGGTTGTTTCAGCATTCAACAGTTGTGAATATTATAAGTGTACTGGAACTGAAAATCCAAAGGCTGGGTGCGGAATGTGCCAGCAATGCTGTTACAGCAAAACTGTTGGTAGCGTTTTCCCAATACTCGTTTGCTACAACTCCAAAAGATATGATAACTAATCATCTTGAAGCAAATCTGAGCTTGGTGGATTTATTCTGAGCCAGATAAAACAAGTATAGCCATGCTTGAGGCCCTGAGGGTTTCGGCATGGTTTTTTCATCAGCCATTACCCATGAATTCTACAGGCTAAGAAAAAACGGAAAATTCTGATAGATACCTCACGTTTTCAACCTGCTTTCAGAGGTTAAGAACACATTTCTTGTGCTAAATCGCCTATTAGCCCCCATCTCTGTACCATGAAAAGGAAGGATATTTAGAAACTGTCAAAAATTAACTTGATGGTTTAATAACGTAATTCCAACGCATATCATCAACGAAAGTGATGTTGATGTTTGCTTTCTCTTCATCGGTAACCTTCAGTCCCTTTTCATATACTTTGCGGTCAACGACACTTTTTACCGTAAGGCCTTTCTTTGTTGTAGTCGAACCAATCAAGTTGACTGCAGTTTCAATGTCATAAAGAGGCTTACCTTCCCAGTTCTTTGAAATATAGCAGAAGAGTCTGTGTTCCACCTTGTCTCATATTTGTACAAGTTATTTATCGACAGTTCCTAAGACAATAAAGGACGGCCATGATATGACGAAAGGAAGTCTTGACAATCCAGGAAATAAATGGAAAAAAGAGAGCAGGTTGAGCTGATTAAGCAAAGAAATCGGACGATTTTCGTTTTTTTTCTAACAAAACCCTTTTCGGCCGTATATACCAATGAAACCTAACATAATATTAAGGAAGTAAGAGAATGAAACTTAATGACGAACTACTTGAAAAAGCAAAGAATGCAAAGAGCGCTGAAGACCTTATCACTCTTGCCAAGGAAAACGGCATCGAATTAACAGCAGAAGAGGCAAAGACATGTTTTGCTCAGCTCAATTCCAAGAACGGCGCTCTTGCAGACGACGAGCTTGACAATGTAGCGGGTGGAAGAAAATGTGGGACAATCTACAAAGATGGGA
>CAVIAZ010000011.1:0-26804 GCA_963640795.1 bacterium
AGTGAGGATTGAGAAAACGCTATTGTCTGTTTTTCTCAAAGCTAAAATCATATGTAGTTAAGAGTTACAAAAAACGAACGCGCGCGTGCGTAATTTGAGTGTGATATCAGATAGGGGTGTTTTCTCAGCCGGGAAGATATCTTCTTGGATGGAAATGGTTGGCTTCTCTGCCGATTCATTCTTCTATCATTATCCCTGTGATTTCCCCTCCCTGACAGGTATATATCATATTTTGCAATTTCTTTTAAGAAAGTAAGATATTTCTGTTGACCCAAATTATTCTTTATGATAGTTTTCGTAATTGTCGTTTTATAGGAACGTACATTTATTTGACTAATTGTAATCTTTTGGAGGAAATATAATGTCAAGCAAGTCAGTAGAGAAGAGAGATCGCCAGAACGCTAAGCGCCGTCTCAGAAATCGTGCAGCAAAGAGTTCATGTCGTACAGCTGTCAAGAAGTTCAATGCAGCTCTAACAGCAGGTGACAAGGCTGCCGCTAAGGAAGCTTTGGACCTTTCTGTCAAACTTCTTGATTCTGCAGCAAGCAAGGGTGTTATTCACAAGAATACTGCAAGCAGAAAGAAGAGCAGATTGACACAGGCTTATAACAAGCTCGCCTAATTGGTTTTTTGGAGAACTTAAGAATGGAAGAGAAACTTACAAAAGCAGCTATTATCGAGAATCTTCACAATAAGCTCGGTTTCAACAGAAATGAGATTCACAGTGTTATCGATGAGCTCTTCGAGGAAGTTAAAGATGGTCTCAAGGACGGTAGAGTAATCGAACTTAGAGGCTTCGGTACTTTCGAAGTTAGAGTCAGAAAGGGCAGAGAGAAGGCAAGGAATCCTAAGACTGGCGAGGTCGTCGCAGTTGACAGGCATGGCGTTGCTATCTTCAGACCCGGTAAGGAGCTCAAGGACTTTGTCTGGAACCTTACGGATGGAAACGAAGAATAATTGGAGTTTTCTTTGAAAAGCAATAACTATCCAAGGAGCCTCGGAACACTGTGTTCTGAGGTTCTTGTTTTATTAGCAAGTGCATTTGTGCTGGCTGCAGCATTTCCCGGCTTTCTTACTGCAGACGGCTTCGGCTGGCTGAGCCTCATTGCTCTCATTCCTGTCTTTGCCGTAATCAGGAACACATCATGGAGATGTGTGTGGTTTTACGGCTTCATCTTCGGTCTTGTTTATTACTTCTTCTTTAATTATTGGCTGAAGACTTTCCATGCCCTGGCAATTGTGATTGCTCCTGTAATCAAGGGCGGGGAGATGATTCTCCTTTTCTTGGCAATCAAGGCAATAGACTCTGCCTTTCCCAAGAAGGGTTATATCCTCAAAGGGGCTGTCTGGGCTGCGTATGCATATCTTGCGGAGAGCTGGTTTGCAGGCTATCCATACGGGAATATTGTGTACGCCCTCTATCCCTATCGTGTCCTCTACCAGATTGTTGATATCACAGGAATATGGGGAGTGATCTTCCTGATGGTCTTCCCGCAGGCATATCTTTCCACATGGCTCTGTGCATTCGTCCACAATGAAAAGATTGAACCCGTTAAGAGACTCAAGAGCGATATCATCCCCATCATCATCTACGCTATTCTTGTTATTGCCACCATAATCTATGGTATATGTTCCCTCTCCTACTGGACAGACAGGGAGAGTGACAGCACTCTCCGTGTTGCCACAGTCCAGCATAACCATGACTCATGGAAGGGCGGGTACAGGACCTACCGCAACAACTTCAACAACCTCAAGCGTTATACAACTGCCTCCCTCAGTGAGGACCCGGATCTCATTGTCTGGTCCGAGACTGCATTCGTCCCGTCCATCTATTGGCATACACGCTACGATGCAACCGGAACACAATGGGAGGAGATTCATGACCTTACAATAGACTTTGTTGAATACGCTGAGTCCATAGGAGTCCCGCTTCTTACCGGTAACCCGAAGTCCGTCCTGAAGGATGAGACAAAGCCTCCTTATGATGAGGATGGCAACAAGAACAGTGAAGAATATAATACTGTTGTCCTCTTCAAAGATGGTGAAATAGCAGGTGAGTACATAAAGCAGCATCTTGTGCCATTCACGGAGCACTTCCCTTATGAGAAGCAGCTTCCCTGGCTTTATAAACTCCTTTTGTCCCTTGATTACAATTGGTGGATTCCCGGTACTGAAGCCACTGTCTTTGAACTCGACGGAGTGAAATTCTCCACTCCTATATGCTATGAGGATTCCTTCGGCAACCTTAACGGGGAATTTGTGAAGAACGGGGCAGAGATCATCATCAACATGACCAATGACAACTGGTCAAAGACAGTATCTGCCGAGTGGCAGCATGCATGCATAGCAGCATTCAGATGTGTGGAGACACGTAAGAGCATGGTAAGGGGAACAAACAGTGGGATAACATGCCTTATTGTCCCTACCGGTGAGATACAGGATCCGATGGAGCCGTTCACAATGGGCTACCATGTATATGAAGTTCCTGTGTACAGCCAGGAGAATTACTCCAACACATTCTATGTGAACCACATAGACCTCTTTGCTTATATAGCTATAGCTGTAAGTGTAGTCGCTGTAGTCTATGCAGCAGGAAAAGGGGTAGTGGTGCTCCTGAAAAAGAAGAAGGAAAATGAAGAACGTTAGTCTTGTTGTTATCGGAACGGAACTGACCCGTGGAATCATTGAAGATAAGCATACTTCTGTCGTAGCACGTGAGATGACGCGCCTTGGCCTCCACTTCAGGGAGAGTGTCCTTGTTGCTGATGACGGCACTATCGGGGAGGCGCTTTCCTCGCTGCTTCCACAGAGTGATGTGATTATCATCACGGGCGGGCTGGGACCCACTTCTGATGATATGACTCGTTCCTCCATTGCCTCGCTCTCCGGACGAAAGCTCATAAGAAATGAAGAGGCATGGAACCACCTCTTTGAAACCCTCGGCGATAGGGCATACGGTGCAAACGAGAAGCAGGCATATATTCCTGAAGGCTTTGAAATCATTAAGAATCCCAACGGGACTGCTCCCGGTTTCTGGGGAGAAGTGGGGAGCACCCTTCTTGTCTCCCTCCCGGGTCCTCCTAGGGAGATGCGTCCAATGCTATATGACTCTGTCATTCCGCTTCTTGTTTCGAAGTACGGACTTGAGGATGACGAGAGGGAAGAGTACTCCTCCTTCGTCCTTGCTGAGGCTAAACTTGAGGAATGTGCAGAAGAGGCTGATTCAACTCTCTCGTGGGGAACAAGGTTCCAGGACTACAAGATAAGTCTCTATGTCTCTGGTGGGGAGAAGAGTGAGAGAGAGAAGGCAATAGCAAGGCTAAGGAAAATTGTCGGTGAGAAGCGTCTTGAGAGTGGTGATGTCTCGGCATTGGGACTCCTTACCGATACTCTCAAAGACAGGGGATACACCATCTCATGTGCCGAGAGCTGCACGGGAGGACTTGCTTCTTCTCTCCTTACTTCTCTTCCTGGATCGAGTGAGTATATGCTCGGAGGAGTTGTATCGTATTCACCGGATGTGAAGAAGAAGGTTCTCTCTGTTAAAGAGGAGACTGTTCTTAAGTATGGTGTGGTATCTGAAGAGTGTGCCAGGGAGATGGCAGATGGGGTGAGAAAACTCATGTCATCTGACTACAGTTTTTCCATCACTGGTGTTGCCGGTCCTGACAGGAGTGAGAACAAGGAAGTCGGGACTGTCGCATTCGGCTTCAGTGGAAGAGAGAGGAAGAGTGAGACTATCACTCTGCACTTTCCATCCTGGGGCAGGGAGAGCATAAGACGACGCTCTTCTGTTGTTGCATTTATTCTCATGAGAGCTTATATAAACGGGGAGGATATAGAAAAAATAGTATCTTCCTGGAGAGTCTATTGATGCACTATACGCAGAAAGAAGTTAACTTACACACTCATACTGTCTTCTCACACCACGGAAAGGGGATGCCTGCTGACTATCTCAGAGCCGCAAAGGAGGATGGACTGATTCATCTTCTCGGCTTCAGTGAGCACGTTCCTGTGGCAGATCCTCTTTTTCCGCAGGAGAGACTCCAGGTCGATGAACTTGAAGTGTACAGCCGAAGCGTAAGGGATCTTCATGATGACTCTGTCTCTGTCCTCCTCGGCTTCGAGTGTGACTGGAGACCCGACTTTGCCTCCTTCTATAAGGACGAGCTTATCGGGAAGTGGGGTGCTGATTACCTTCTGGGCTCTGTGCACTACCTGCCGTCCCTTGTAGACGGTACTCTTCTCTTTGTCGGAAAGAGTGCAAACGAAGGGCTTATATCATTAAGGGAGTATGTTGATGCCTATACGTCAATGCTCTCCTCCGGGCTCTTTCTCTACGGGTGCCACCCGGACCTCTTTGCTGCAGTCTTCCATGAGTGGAACGAAGACACAAAAAGTGCAAGCAAAGATATAATCGCCTCTGCCCTCGACAACAATATGCCACTTGAGATAAACGGCAACGGGCTTATTAAGCGTAATATCGTACTTCCTGACGGGAGTGAGAGACACCCTTATCCCTGGGAGGAATTCTGGCGCCTTGCTGTGGAAAGCGGTGTAAAGATTGTCACATCAAGTGATGCCCATAAACCGGAGTATGTCTCAGGCTACGGGAGAGCTGAGGAATTTGCCTCGCCCCTCGGTGTGAAGTGGGCTGAGTACGATGTCGATATTACCCACCGTAAGGTCTCAATTGTTTGAAATTCGTAGTGGAGCAACAAGTTCGTCTATTGTTGACTACTTCAATATTTCTTCTTTCCACTCGACGATGTTCCTCTCCTCTGTCGAGAAGTTGATGCCAAGTAGATGAATCGGCTTTCTCTCCTTAAGACAGGGCTCGTAGTATTTCTTTTCTTTTATCTGCTTTAGGGCTTTATCGGGAGTCTGGTTAAACTTGAATTCAATGACATAGATAAGTTCGGGACATCTCAGGATGCAGTCTATGCGTCCCTTGTCTGTCGGGATCTCACTTATGATATCGGCTTCAAGGATGTTCATCATGCACACAAAGCCAGCATGCCATGCGCTCTCGCTGTCGAAGACGAGCTCATAGTATGGGATTGAGGAGAATATCGAAATAAGCGTTTTTATCGCTTAAGATACATTCCCATTGTCAAAATAATCCACAAGGATAAGGTTATCGAAGTTCTTTGTGGCACTTCCAATATATGCAGGAAGGAGAATCTCATTGAGGCCGTTCTCCACTTCCTCATTAGGATACCCCAGCCTTATGAGATAATTGCCCCTGACAGGGATTGCCTCTTTTATTGTCAGATACCCCGTCTGATACAGGAGCGCCAGAAAATTTTCTCTGCTCACTTCGGTCTGTACCATCTGAATAATGTCTGTAGAGTGAAGTTGCTCTTCCGATATCTTCATATCGTCGGCGATGGACACATCAAACTTCACATGCTTTGCAACCTCGGTAAGTAGCATCGTCATACCACCGGTCTGAATCCAATAATTTTTAAAGGACATACCGCCAGTGTCAAAGAAAGAGCCTATTGAGACAGGGTTATAAACAGCTTCTCCATTTGCTGTGAAATGATATCCATCATACCAATACTTAAGCTTTTCGAGGTATTGTTCTTTTGTAACGCCACTTTTCTTTACGCCGTCATCAATATGTTCGGCAAAATACATCTCAAGCTCATCCTGCGTATAGCCTAACGCAGCTGAATACTCATCCAGGCCCGAGATGTCCATAAGGTTGTTCATGGCGGAGAATATACTGACTTTAGAAAACTTGGTGACTCCTGTGATGAAACAGAAGCGTATATGAGCATCAGCAGCCTTTATTATGGAGTAAAATCCTCTGAGGACTTTTCTTATCTCTTCAACATTGTCGTTGTTGATATTATTTATCAAAGGGCTGTCGTACTCGTCGATAAGGATAACGACCTTCTCCCTTTCTGCCAATCCTTCAATCAAGGCTTTCAGGGCTCTGTTGTATTGAAGTCTCTTGTTTATCTCTATTCCATATTTTTTAGCAATATCGAGGATGGTCTCTTTTATCTGGGATTTTAACTCTGTCGGTGTTTCCGATTCGATTTCACTGAAGTTGATATGAATTACCGGATACTCCTTCCAGTTGTAATCCGTGCTGTCTATGTATAACCCTTTGAAAAGCTCCCTCTTTCCTTTAAAGATTGCTTCGAGAGTACTCAGTGTCAGAGACTTACCGAATCTGCGGGGGCGAGAAAGAAAGTAATAGCTTCCTGTTTTCCTGACAAGCTTATGAAGATATTTTGTTTTGTCGACATATAAACAGTTACCTTGAATCAAGGTGTCAAAAGAGCTGTTTCCTACAAGTATATCTTTCACCTTCTGCCTCCATGAGTAAATCATAACACAAATAAATATTTGGGAGTAGATAAAGATTAGCCCAGAAAGACAAGACCCGCACCTCAACCATCATCTTCATACCTTTGCTTCCCTGCCTCTGGGAGAGTCCGATACCCCTGTCTTCTTCTCTTTTTTGTACGTTTGTTTTTTACATTTTTGCAACTTGTTGACAAATATTAAGTTAGATGTTTAAAATTCGCATATGCTTAAAGGTGGCTTGAAGCTGCTCAATTAGAATTATTTTCATTATTTTTATTTTTACAATATCAGACTTAATATATATAGAGGTATGAATGTCCTCAGACATCAGTGAAGAAAGCAAGGCAGAAGAAATGCCTAAAGAAGAAGAGAAGAAGAAAATCACAGTTAAAGTTCCAGTCAGACGCAAAGTCTCGGTGAAGAAAAAGGCTGAGGAGCCTCAGGATCAGCCCTTCCTTGAAGGCCTGTCCCCATCTCCTGTGGAGGAGAGTGCAGCTCCTCTTGCTGCAGAGGCTGAAGAGAAACCCCATACAAGAAAACCGAGACAGGGTAGACCTCATACAACACAATATAAACCAAGAAAGAAGAAAACAGAGGAAACTCCGGCTGAGTTACCAACAGAAGAAAGTGTTACTCCTCTGACAGAAGTTCCTATTGAAACAGCTACTCCTGTTTCCTCTGAAACAGTTGCTCCCGTTCCCGCTGAAAGCGATACAGCGGAAGCCGCTCTTCCTGCTGCTACTGCAGAGAGTGAGGCTGCAGAGCCGAAAACCTCTCCGGAGACAGCTGAGAGAAGTGAGTACCCTGAAGGGGGAAAGAGAGACAAGTTCCTCAAGAGAGACAAGTACAAGAACAGGAAAGAGAGAAAGCCCCAGGAGGAGATTCCGCCTGAGGTGAACCTTGATGAGCATCCAGATGCTCCACAGCTCTTTGTCTCTGTCCTGACAGCACTCCCGCTTGAGGCTATCAGAAACAGGGCAAAGGAATGCGGAATGACAGAGGAGGCAATCCTCGACTGCAAGAAGCAGGAGCTCATAATCAGGATTCTCCGCCATCACTCATCCCTCGGCGGGGCAACTATGGTTGAAGGTGTGCTTGAGACTCTCAATGACGGTGGCTACGGGTATATAAGATATGCTGTGAACAACTATCTTCCGGGCTCCGATGATGTTTATGTCTCCTCCTCTGTAATCAAGAGTGTCGGACTCAAGACAGGTGACACTGTCCTTGCCCAGATCCGTGCTCCGAGGGACAACGAGAAGTATTCATCAATCGTGAGAGTACTGAAGGTGAATGGGGAAGAGCCGAAGATGGCAAAGATCCGTGCCCCCTTCGATTCCCTTACTCCGCTCTTTCCGGATGAATGCCTGAATCTTGAGATAGTCCAGGAGGGAAAGAAATCGGATCTCTCCACAAGGGTTGTAGACCTCTTCTGTCCTATCGGAAAGGGACAGCGTTCCCTTATCGTCGCTCCACCGCGTACCGGTAAGACCGTCCTCATGCAGAAGATAGCTAATGCAATCACACATAACCATCCTGAGGTAATACTCATGGTCCTTCTTGTTGACGAGAGACCGGAAGAGGTTACCGACATGAGAAGGAACGTCAATGCTGAAGTTGTCGCATCGACCTTCGATGAGCAGGCAACACACCATGTCCAGGTTGCGGAGATGGTCATAGAGAAGGCAAAGAGACTTGTCGAGTATAAGAAGGATGTGGTCATCCTCCTTGACTCCATCACAAGACTTGCCCGTGCCTATAACCAGACCGTCCCGGCATCAGGTAAGATCCTCTCCGGCGGTGTTGACTCCAATGCCCTCCATAAGCCCAAGAGATTCTTCGGAGCTGCAAGGAATATCGAGGACGGAGGAAGCCTGACGATTATATCGACAGCACTCATCGAGACGGGAAGCCGTATGGATGAAGTCATCTTCGAGGAGTTCAAGGGTACGGGTAACAATGAAATCGTCCTTGACAGGAAGATGGCCGATAACCGTAAGTTCCCTGCCATCAACATCAAGAAGAGCGGAACGAGAAGGGATGACCTTCTTCTGGATGAGACGACGCTTGCCCGTGTCTTCCTCCTCAGGTCCTCTTTCGGCAACCTTGATGACATTGACATGTCTGTCGATATCATTGACAAAATGGCCAAAACGAACAACAATAGGGAGTTCCTGAACCTGATGAATACACCGTCAAGGGTTTAGATGATAAGAAATTCCTTGTCTGTGAAAGCAGACAATAGATATAAGGAGAAAATAAAATGAAAAAGGGAATCCACCCGAACTACGAGCTTAAGGAAATCCGCTGTTCATGCGGTAACGTAATCAAGACTAAGACAACAGCAAAGAGCCTCACAGTTGAAATCTGCTCTGCATGCCACCCGTTCTTCACAGGCACACAGAAGCTTGTTGACACAACAGGAAGAGTCGAGAGATTCAACAGAAGATACGGAAGAACTTCCAACTGAGGTATCTGGAAATGAAAATAGGGCCACGGAGAAATCTGTGGCCTTTTCCTTGTTCCGTCCTTGCTTATTTCTTTTTGTTATTCGGGTTCCAGCATGTAAGCGGGGCGCCGACGATGATTATAGGTGCGGCTGGGCCGTAAGCATCAAAATGGTCATCCCAGTATTTGCACGCATAACAGGTGTTGTCGATGGCATTCTTGTTTACGCCGGATTCACGCTCATAATACTTGCAGCTGTATCCGATTGTAGTCTTGAGGTATCCGTCAGCTGTGTAGCATGCGCCGCCGGAGACAGAGTCAAGTTCGTCATCTTCGATTTCACCATTCTTTTGAAGTGCATCATAATACTTTGAAGCTTCATCCGCGCTCAGGTCAAATCCGCTCTCCTTGCATAGTGCTATAAGCTCTTCTTTGCTTCCTGCCTTCTTTGCTCTTTCCAAGAGATTACTGTCCATAAAGACCTCCTTATGATTTTTATAGTATCTACGGATTATTCTCTTTGTGTTAGACGGTCTTCTGAAATTGGTATTTTTTGTTCCGTAATTGGTCAGGAAGTACCTGTCAGCCCATCTGCTTTTCAAAAATTGAAACTAAAAAAGAAATAGTTTGCCTTTTAGCCTATCCGGATAGATAATTTACAAAAAGGAGAGGGCGAATTGAACGAAGCGGCTCTGGCCCATAAGAAGGAATTCGAGACATTACCTGAAATCATTATCTCTGTTCCTCAGGCTACAACTTTGATAGGTACATTCTCTGATTTTGTCAAAGGATGGAGTCTTTCATGTAACACGCCGGATGGTATTACACTTACTTTCTCACGTCGTGATGACAATGTAGTGAGAATAGTCAATTCGGCCCGTCAGGACAGGAAAAAATTCACTGCCTCGAATATCAAATACCGCAGGGAGGACAGGTGGGCCAATGCCGTCAAAGCTGTCTTCTATGAACTGGCGCAGCTTAAAATCCGCTCCGGAGGCTTTAACATCCTCATTACCGGGAGGGGGGCTGCAGGCTCCGGATACTCTCTCTCTGCCGAGCTCTTTGTCGGGACATTATTTGCCCTGAATGCTCTCCTTGATTTGCATTTCGACAATAATCAGATTTTCATGCTTGCTCTTTCTGCATCAAAGTTCTCTCCGACAAACACTGCCCGTTACAGGGACCTGTGGCTCCTTGTCTACGGAGAGGAGGGCAAAGTTTATCTCTGTGATGAGAAGAAGCTTGACATGAAAGGAACAGCTTACTCCATATCTCCGGAGAAGAGCTGTCTCTTCGATTCAGATATCCCGTACTCCGTCCTGACAGGGGAGTATGACGAGTTCAAGCTCATGATTCCAGAGCTGTTGGAAAAGCTCATGCCAAAACTTCCCCAGGGGACAGATTTCAGGTCCCTCGGGGAAAAGGATATAAGATACTATACCTCTAGTTTGCCTGACAGGGAGAGAAGGTGTCTCTTACATTTGAGTGCATCCTCCGAATATGCCCGCCAGGCATTTGATGAGATAGCCACACATGACGGTCGGGGCTTCGGGCGCATTCTCTCTCTTCTCCAGCGTTCATTGATAGTCAACGCTGAACTTACATGCCCGGAGCTTGACTGGATTTTCCGCCGCTCCAGAGAGTCAGATGCAGTCTTAGGAATGGCATCCATAGATGTCGGCATAGCTGGATCTTTTATATGCATTGTTGACGAAAACAAAGAGTTCCCGAATAATCAGAGAGTGGAAGAATACGAGAGGATTTTCGGCTTTCATCCGAAGAAAACTGCTTTCGTCCCATTCTCTTCCACCAGAATAGTTAAGTTGGATTAGCATGCGTATTTTATTGGTTAATGATGACGGTTACAGGGCAGAGGGTATATTGACCCTTGAAAGGATACTTTGTGATAAGGGGCATGATGTGTGCATGGTTGCACCTCACACAGAGCAGAGTGCGAAGAGTCACGCAATGACAGTTCACGGGAGCGTGACATGCTACAGGTGGGACGAGAGACACTATTCCCTGGAAGGTACTCCTGCTGACTGTGTAATCTATTCTGTGCGGGGCCGTATTCTGCCGTTCACCCCAGATGTGGTAATCAGCGGAATCAATCACGGCTATAATCTTTCAAGTGACACTATCTACTCGGGAACATGTGCTGCTGCAAGGCAGGGGGCAATGTATTCCATCCCGTCTATTGCGATATCGAGAGAGAAGGATGAGTGCGGGGTCTATGATTTTGTCTCCCCGGCAGTCTATCTTGAGAGCATGCTCGGGAAGTTTGTCTCTCTCCTTGATGGTGCGGACTCCTTCCTTAATCTCAACTTCCCGCCACATTGGAACGGCATTATGAAAAAGGCACACCTCGGGTACATAAGCTACTTTGACGATTACTCCTGTGAAGACAGCGGGGAGAGACTTGTTCTTACAGGTAAAGGCTTCTCTTCAGAGTTCAGACTGGATGAAGAGGGGGAGTACCTGGGAGACAGACTTCTTGCCGGGGAAGGGTATGCCACAGCAACAGTTATTAGAATTAATCCTGTGTCAGACAGGGAGAAAATGACTGAACTTGAAGTGTGATGTCCTATTTCATAGGATGAACCTTTTATGTATAATACTCTCTGCCCGGGTGGAGTTTGAGCCGTTTAACCTTGACGGAACATACTTCGAATAATTACCTTAAGGGCAGAAGGAATATGCATATGGGTAGAATTGTCTATCTTGACAACAATGCTACAACACAGATGGCTGATGAGGTCAAAGCCATAATGGCTGATAATGCCGATCTTTACGGCAATGCCTCCAGCATGCACACTCTCGGACGTGATTCCATGACAGGAATAACCTGGGCCAGAGAGGAAGTTGCAGCACTTATAAATTCGGATCCCGGAGAGATTTATTTCAACTCCGGTGCCTCAGAGTCCAACAACACTGTCTTCAATATCTTTCGTGATATCATCGACGGCGGGAGCAGCAGAAACAGGATTCTGCTCTCAACTGTTGAACATCCTGCCTCAATTGAGACTGCAAAGTACCTTATCGGGAAGGGGTACAGGATTGAGTTTGTCCCCGTCAATCATATCGGGGAACTTGATCTGGATGCCCTGAAGAGGATGATGGGTGATGACGTTGCTCTTGTATCTGTTATGACGGGAAACAATGAAAGCGGTGTCATACAGCCTGTCAAGGAAGCTGCTGAGATAGCACATGCAAGCGGTGCTTATTTCCACACAGATGCAACACAGGCTATCGGAAAGATTAAGGTTGATGTAAGGGAAATCGGAGCCGATTACCTTTCTCTCTCCGGCCATAAGTTCTATGGTCCTAAGGGAATCGGTGTGCTTTACGCCAGAAAGGATGCTCCTTTCACTCCGTTCGTACACGGTGGTCACCAGGAGAAGGGACTCAGGGCAGGTACATACAATAACCAGGCAATCATCGGACTCGGGAAGGCTGCAGAACTCGCAAGGCTCAACCTTGAGGAGGAGCATGACAGACTTTGGAGTCTTAGGGAGATGCTGAGAAAAGGTATCGAGGAAAGGATTCCCAATGTCGTCGTAAACGGAACGAACGACCCTGAGAAATGTCTGCCGGGCACACTTAACGTCTCATTTCCGTCAGCTGAGGGAGAATCTATCCTCCTCTATCTCGATATGGAGGGGATTGAAGTTTCCACAGGCAGTGCATGTGCCTCAGGTTCTCTTGAGCCGAGTTATGTGCTCCTGGCAGCTGGACTTGATGTTGAGCTTGCTCACGGTTCCATACGTTTCTCGTTCGGCCGTTACAATACAGAAGAGGATGTTGAATACACTCTCTCGAAACTACCCGGAATAATTGAAAGAATAAGGGAAATGAGTACAAGGAAGTAAGAATATGGCAAACAACAGTTTTATGTCCCAATGGGTTTATACAGATATAGTCAAGGACCACTTCATGAATCCGAGAAACCTCTGGAAAGAGGGAGAGGATTTTGAAGCTGACGGAGTCGGGGAGGTCGGATCCCTGGCCTGCGGAGACCAGATGAGGGTCGGAATCAAGGTGAAGGACGGGAAAATCAGCGACCTGAGATGGCTCACCTACGGATGTGCAAGTGCAATTGCATCCACATCAATGATGAGTGAGATGGCCATCGGCATGAGCCTCGAGGAAGCATATAAGCTGACCCCGAAGGCCATCATGGACAAGCTCGGAGGACTCCCGGAGCATAAGTTCCATTGCTCCGTCTTGGGCGACAAGGCATTACGTGCTGCCATTGATGATTATCTTGAGAAGAATAATCTTCCCAACCCCTATAAGAATAACACAGCAACCATCATCTGTGAGTGCAAGGGTGTTACTGACCAGATGATTGAGGACCTTGTTAAAGAGGACAAGGTGAAGAACCTGGAGGATCTTCAGAGACTCACCGGTGCCGGAACAGGTTGCGGTAAGTGTATAGCTAAGCTCAAGGCTCAGATTGAAGAGTCAATGCACATCCTGGGGAAGTAAAATTGGGCAGTTATTACAACGATACAATCAAGGACGCTCTTTTTCCGAAGAAGAAGGGCGTCATTGCAAAGAGCAACAAGTATATAAAAGTCATTGAGCCGGAGGAGATGACAAAGGAGAAGATTCGGGCTTTGAGGCTGAAGCTTCACCTCTCTGTGGCTCTCTTTGCTGCCGTCTTCAATGTCTCTGGTAAGACCGTCGAAGCCTGGGAGAGCGGAACCAATTCTCCTTCAGGTGCATCACTCAGGCTTATGAGGATGATTGAGAAGAACCCCGATATCCTCCTGGAGACCGGGGTTATGGAAGACAGGACAGGCTTAAGATAAGAGGAAAGCCGATCCTCCTATGAATTCCCTGAGCACAGAGTCCGGTGGGACCAGCTCGGGGGAAATCGGGTTAACGAGTTCCAAAAAGGCCATGAGCCGTCGTGCTGTCGTGTATGCTGTCCCTTCCTCAAGATGTACGGAACGTAGTAGCGGCATTGCAAACGAATAGAGGACACCGAGTTCGTACTCGAGTGCACTGTTGATCATCATGTCGGCATTGTTCTGGTACGGGAACAGAAGACTCTTTTCCTCTTCCTCTATTTCCTCCCATTCATTTATTATGTCTGCAGGCTTGACATCCCTTGACCTGCATTCCTTTACGATTCTTCTTAGGAGCCTGTTGTCTCTTGTGGAGATACTTGAGTAAGTGTCGAGATTGAGCTGGGTCAGGGCGGAGACGAAGATGCGGTAGATTGTACTGTCGTCGAGACCCGGAATAAGATGCTCGTTGAGTGTCTGGACGCCCTCTATGACAAGAACAGAATTCTCCTCCATCTTTGCATTGAGGGTTCTGAAGATGCGCTTCCTGTCCTTGTCGCTGCGAGAGAGTGCTACCTCTTCGCCGTTGAGAAGTGATTTGACTTCATCCCTCAAAAGAGCAGTATCTACATAGGATTTACCATTCTCGTCTGTCTTACGGTAGTCATCAAGACTCAGCATGACAGGTGAGTAGCCCTGGATTTTGAGCTCAGCACAGAGTCTGAGGCCGCATGACTTCTTTCCCGAGCATGCCGGACCCGATATGAAGACAACCTTCACATTCCCTCTTTTCCTTATATCCTCTGCCGCATAGTAGAAAGACCTGCGCTGAAGTGTCTCAGACAGGACTATGACCTCACGGATCTTTCCTGTAGCTTCCTTGAGGTTGAGGGCTCCGAGGCTCTCGACATCCAGGACCCTTGCCTTGGCCCTTGTCTCCTCAAATACCCTGAAGAGAAGGGGATTGTCTTTGAACTCCATCATTGCGTCCATCTGCCTGGACTGCGGGTACCTTAGTAGCATTCCTTCTCCGTATTCCATCAGGTCCCACACCGAAAGAAGGGAGAGTGACGGGATAAGAGGCTCGTAGTTTACTGAGTAGCATTCTCCGAGTCTGTTAAAGACATAGGCACCATCATTACGTGACATGAGAAGTTTCTCTGTCTCGACAAGACCTCTTTCCTTTACATATTTCAATGCCTCGGGGGAGCTCAGCGGCTCTATGTCTATAACCATGTCATCATCAATGGCTTCCTTCATGACAGCCTTGATTTTCTCTATGTCTGCCTTCTTCCTGTCACGGAAGTAGAAGTAATAGCCGTCTCCGAGTGAGTGGCCGGAAATGAGTGTTCTCTCCGGGTAGACAACCGATGCCGCATAGCAGAGGAGGAAGCATAGTGTACGTCTGTAAACAGTGCGTCCTATCTTGCTGTTGAGGTAGACGAGGTCTATGACAGCATTTTCCTCAATCTCTGACTGGAGTGACTTCAGAACCCCGTTCACGACTGCCGCGACAGGTGGATTGTTGAAATATTTGATCTTCTTCTGCTTGCCGAGAAGATAGACTATCTTCATGGATGATTTCTCCATGAATGTGTCTGTTTTCACGCCATTGAATAGTATTGTGTTCTTTTCCATACTTTTGAGTATAAGACGGTACGGTCTTTTGTGCTATCATAATCACAATGAAACACAAATACGGACTGGATAGGAGTTTTAATAGGCTCTACACGATAAAGACCCCCCTCTCTCCCTCTCTCTTTCCCCTTGCAAACAGTTTCCTGGGGCTCTTCACACTTCGGACGGACAGTGAGATACGGGTCATAAAGTATGGCAACAATCTTCTTGTGGAGCCGAAGGGGAGAAAGGACAAACTTCCCCTTATCATCTATTTCCATGGCGGGGCTTTTGTCTATAAGGCAGCTCCTTATCACTATAAGCTGGTGAGGGAATATGTTCTGAGATGTGGCGTCAGGGTACTTATTGCTGACTACCCGCTGTCTCCTGGTCACAGGTACCCGGAAGCTGTGAACTATGGCCTATCTCTATTCAAGTCAGCACTAGAGGATATGGGAGCGGAGAGAATTGCCCTCATGGGGGACAGTGCAGGGGGAGAAGTTGCTCTCTCATCAATGATGAGAATAATTGATGACCGCCTTCACCGTCCCGATTTCCTGATGCTCATCTATCCTGTGGTTGCACCGGTAGCTACTCCATCGAAGGAGAAATACACAGACACCCCCGTCTGGAACTCGAGACTCAATGAGAGGATGTGGAAGTACTATCTCGGAGACGAAAGCTACAGGAGCATATTCGACTATGAGTCCATCTCCTCATTTCCTCCCGTATATATTGAGACTCCGGAGTTTGATTCCCTTCACGACGAGGGTGTGATGCTCTCCTCCCGTCTACAGTCTTCCGGAGTGGAGAGTGTCCGATATGATATATCGCTCGCTCCTCACGGCTATGACATGTGCCTCAATAGCGATATTACCCGCCTTTCAATCGAGAGGAGATGCAGGTACATAAAAGAGAAGTTTCAAAGTGACAGGGAATGAATGTTTCTTGATGTTATCAGAATATATCACTGGCTTTTCTGTAGACTTCATTTTAATCGTTGCCAGCTACTTGCGTTCTTCAAATTTTCTCCTAACAAGTAGCGAATAACCAACCTCAGGCATATAAATCACTTATGCCGACTACCATATATGAAGTATTACCCTCAATCTTCTTTTGGACTGACGTTGTGATGCCTTTTTTTGAGAAGATTACATAGTATTTGTTCTTTCTGCTTATACATAAAGAGGAATCTTCTAAATCTCTTAGTTGCTTTTCATCAAATGGGGCTTCCCTGTACTTGCACTCCGAGAAAAGGGCATTCTCTTCATCAAGTGCTACGATATCAATCTCTTCAGGCCGTTTAAGTATGGGATTAGCTCCCCACCAGCGACCTAATTGCTCTGCATAGAATGGCATTCTGCCCGAGTAGAACCTGTCTCTCAGATATGTTTCACATATTGATTCAAAGCGATGTCCGATAAAAGTATTAAGCTTCTCTTTTGTTAATTCCCGGTTATAGTACAGTGCTGGTGATATCAGCCCATTGAGCATATTTAAATGTTTATATATAAACGCAAAATAGAAGGCAAAGTAGTTGTCATTGATTGAATAAAGAGTATTACGTGTTTTTTCTTTTTCTCCACATGGAACTTCTTTTTTTACAAAGCCTAAGTTAATCAGGACATTTATATATTTGCTGATTTTTGAAGGAACCTCATCTATCTTCTCTCTTATGCTGCTGAAAGTAGAAGCGCCTGAGTTGATTGCTTCCATTATGTTCTTGTATAGGTACGTTTCCTTCAATTCCATCCTCAAGAGGGTATCGACCTCATTAAAGAGGTATCCTGTGGTTGAAAGGCAGTTTCTTATGACATTTTCTTTAATTGAAAAATTGTCATCGAAGAGTGACAGATATAATGGAATACCCCCCAGGATGGAATAGGCAATAAGCGCATCTTCATCTGAATATCGGGGGAAGAATTTCCTTGCTTCCTTATAAGAGAAGGGAAGAAGTTTTAAATCTGCTGTCTTCCTGCCGTACAGGGGCTTGGATTGTGTGTCGAAGAGTTCCTCGATTACAGATACTTCGGAGCCACACAGAATCAGGAGTATATTCTTGTTTTTGAAGATATTATCAATCGCATTCTGCAGGATGGAATCAAAAGCCTTGTTTGAATTATAGAGATAGGTGAATTCATCAATAATGATTATCAGTTTCTCCTCAGTTTCTAAGGTGTCTATAAATGAAAAGACTTCCTTCCATTGTGTAAATGCCCTTGTAAAATCACCATGCCCTAATGTGCGGTTCAGTTCTTTACAGAAATTCTCCACATTGCTTTTTTCTGATGATTTGTCAGCAGTGAAATAAACGGCATTCTCTTTATGTATTCTTGCAAAATGGCTTAAGAGGTATGACTTTCCAACTCTGCGTCTTCCGTGGACTATGAGCATTTCAAATCTGTTGGAAGTATATAAGGATTCCAGATAATTGAGTTCCTTTTCTCTGCCTATGAATATGTTTTCTTTCATAATTATTAACTCCAAAGTTATTAACTCTAAAGTTAATTATATTTGAATTCATAAATAATTCAAGATTCAACATGAAATTATTCCAAGTATTGTGATTTGCTATTCTCCCTGAATAGGCTGATATTCTTATTCACGGTTTACGGTGTATGTATAACGGCACCTGCCTGATAAGATATCTCATTTTACATCGGGGAGTCCGATGATTGAGTTGGGTTATTTGAAGCAAAAGGAAAATAAATAAAATTTATGACCATATAGACGCTAGTTATATTGCCTTTCTTCCCCGATTAGTGGTAAAAGGGAAAAAGAACAAATATTTAACAGAAAGATAACAGAAGTTTAATATGGAAATGTTGGAATTTTTTAATCAGATGCTGTCCAATCCTATGCTGTTGGTATCGAGTATACTGACGCTGGGAGTTATCCTTGTAAACGGCTGGACAGATGCCCCTAATGCCATTGCCACATGTGTATCCACAAGGGCTATAGGCGTCAGGAAGGCCATAATAATGGCTGCAATATTCAATTTTCTCGGTGTGCTTGTCATGACAAGTCTCAACGCTTCAGTAGCAATGACTATCTATAACATGGTTGACTTTGGGGGAGATGCTAGAATCTCCCTCATTGCTTTATGTGCAGCCATGGCCGCCATAGTCATATGGGCTACTGTGGCATGGTATTTCGGTATCCCGACAAGTGAGAGCCATGCTCTCATAGCGGGACTCTCCGGGGCTGCTGTTGCCATCCAGAACAGCTTCAGTGGCATTAACGGATCAGAGTGGATTAAGGTTATCTATGGTATTGTCCTCTCAACTCTCCTGGGGTTTGGGCTGGGTTTTCTGGCATCAAAGCTGACTGTATTCCTCTGCAGGAATGTGAACAGGGTAAAAAGTGACAGGTTCTTCGGTGCTGCACAGGTTGCAGGAGGTGCCGCGATGGCCTTCATGCACGGTGCACAGGATGGCCAGAAGTTCATGGCAATCTTTCTTCTGGGTGCTGCATTTGCAAGTGGAAATGCTACAGTCACTTCTTTCGTTGTTCCACTGTGGCTCATGGTTCTCTGTTCTGTCGTAATGGGACTGGGAACTTCAATCGGCGGATACAGGATTATC
Organism: bacterium; assembly: GCA_963640795.1. Classification (GTDB taxonomy): domain Bacteria; phylum Spirochaetota; class Spirochaetia; order Sphaerochaetales; family Sphaerochaetaceae; genus Ornithospirochaeta. Next base: position 18,767 of record CAVIAZ010000011.1, read on the forward strand.
AAATCTGTCGGAATGGACATGGTGAAATTGAAGCCCTATCAGGGCTTTGCTGCAGATGCTGCGGCAACACTCTGTCTTCTCTTCTCATCCCTTACCGGAATTCCCGTCAGCACAACGCACACAAAGACTACAGCCATAATGGGAGTCGGGGCGGCAAGGCGCATGAGCAACGTCAACTGGTCAATTGTAAAGGACCTTGTGCTTACCTGGGTATTCACCTTCCCCGGATGTGGCCTTCTGGGATTCGGTATGGCCAAACTGTTCTTGTTGATATTCGCATAGGAGATTTTATATGTCTAAGAAAGGAAATGATTATTTCAGCCTTATACAGAGCCAGACGGAATTCTGTGTTAGGGCTGCAGAGATGCTTGAGGATATTCTCTCTTCGTTTGACTTTTCAAAAGTAAATGAATACAGGGAGAATGTGCACAGAATTGAGAATGATGCGGACGAGGTTCACCATGAGATTCTCAAGAAGCTCTCGGTTGAATTCATAACACCGATTGACCAGGAAGATATCCTGCATCTTGTCCAGATTATTGATGACATTACCGATGCTCTCGATGAGGTCATGATGGATGTCTACATGTACCATGTCGACTCCATTCCTCCTCGCACGGAAGAGTTTGTGAAGGTTGTCACAAGATGTGTCCATGCCCTTAATGAGGCGGCAGGGGAACTCAAGAGTTTTAAGAAGCCTGATGAATTGAGGAAACTTCTCATCAAGGTCAATGACATTGAGATTGAGGCCGATGTCATCTACACGGATGTCATCCATGCTCTCTTCGGCTCCGATGTCGGCCCTAAGGAACTCTTTGGTGCCAAGGCAATCTATGAGGGATTGGAGAACTGCTGTGACCTCTGTGAGCATGCTGCAGATGTCATTGAGCAGGTAATTATCAAAAACACTTAATAAGATTCTTAAAAGGATATATAATCCCCCCTTATATGGTTGTTCTGGTTTTGGATTTGAAGAATGGTTCTGTTGTACGGGAAGAATGGAAAGAAGGGTACCTTGGCCTCAGGTGTGCCTTTTCTCTCCATGAAAAGTACGGAAAAGATTCCCTGGTACTTGCTTCGATAACGGATGCTTCATCTTCTGAACTTTCAATCAAGGCCTGGCCTGTTGTCTACTTTTCAGATATCACACAGAAGGACGAGGTGGTGTTGCTTAATACTGCGCATGGCTACTCTTTCTCCAGGATGGAGATTGCTGCAGTTGTCATAACCGGGAGAGCTGACAGGCTCAGGTATGTGACACTCTCTCCGTCAGGCTGTGAGATTCTCCCCATAGAGAATATGAGGGCGGAGAGTTCCGGACAGTTTGAGAGTGTCGTCGCCTCCATGGGGGAAATTTGTCTCTCGACCGGAGTTGCTGCCGACAAGGGAGTCTACTTCGGCTCGGTAGAGTTCAAAGGACGAAATCTTCCGGGTACCGGACTCGGCCATGCCTTCTATGCACATAACCTCAAGGGTATTGTCATGCCTTCTTTCCAGGATTCCAATCCTGCATTGGAAGGGGAGAGGGTGAAAGACAGGGATCGGTCCGCTTTCGGGCGCCTTGTGCGGTCATACGGTGAATATGCCGTAATCGGGTCGGCCTTACGCCTGGGATGGGCACCGGTGAATAACTACTCTGAACGTTTCGACCCGAGAGTTTATAATATAGACGGGATGAGTGTCTCAGAGCGGTATGGTAACTATCCAGATGGATGCCTTGGATGCTCGCTGTCCTGTCTGAGACGGACAAAGGACGGATTATCTCTTCCTTCCTGGTCAGATCTCTTCTTCCTGGGGCCGAACATAGGTTTCTTTGATCTGGGCAACATTGTAGAAATATACTCTTCTGTAATCAGAAACGGACTTGAGATTCCCACAGTCGGGGCTATGCTTTCATATATTTTCACCCTCCCCGAGGATGAAAGGGCCCTCTATTCTCTCAAGGACCACACAGTTGAGGCTGTGCTCACATTCATAGAGAAGGTAAGTACCGGGTCCCTCCTCTCGAAGGGTCTGGAGTCACTTCCGGATGCTATACAGAGCTATAACCACAGACCAATCTTCTTTGATGTGAGAGGGTCATTTGTACATGCAATCCTTCTTTCCCAGGGGCTTGATCTGATTCTTCCGGGAACATTGTTCTTCCCGAAGAAGCCTGTCGGCGAACGTGTGGCTGCAGTTTTCGCACTCTATGAGACCATATATAGTCTGGCATTGAGACAGATGGGATATCCGACATTCTTCCTCTCGTCACTCTATTGGGCAAAGGTCCCCCAGATAGCATTCCGTTCTCCTTTCTTTGCCCGTTTCTTCCTCAGACGTTTCAATGCCTTCGGATACAGCAGCCGTGAGCTTCTCAAAACCGGGTATGAAGTATTTGAGTCCCTTAATCTTGAGTGGCACCCGATTCCCGAGCACTTCACTATGGACAGTGTCTCTTCCTTTGATGCAACGACAGTACCGCTGAAGAGACTACAGGATTATTACGACGAAGAGAAATTGAGACTCATAATCTTCCTGAAGTCAGAAAGGGAGAAGACAGAAAGCCCGTCAGGCGTGAAGAGTGCGAATGTGGGGCCTGACGATGAGCGCGGAAGCGATGCCGACCCGGGATTGAGCATATAGAGGTTTCCATTCTTTCTTATTGACGGGACATGTGTGTGGCCTGTGATGAGGACTTCCGTCCCTTCTGGAATTTCAACTTCAGCGTGTCCGTGGGTGATGAAAACGGAGCGGGAATAAATCACAGTGGAGAGTGTCAGCGGAGGAAAGGGAAGAGAGCCGTATTCATAGAATCTGTCAGAGTTACCCCTCACTCCCTCAATGGAGTGGAAGAGCGAGTCATACGGGTCGGGACAGAGGTCCCCTATGGAGATAATTCTTTCAGAGCAGAAGTATCTCTCAGCTTCCCTTATTCTTCCAATCGCATCCCTATCGCCGTGTACATCTGAGAAAACCAGGCAGTTTCTTTCCATATTCACATTGTAGTGCAAATTTCTCTCATGATGCTATAATCAAACATGACGGGTGCGCCAGTTCGGTGTATGAAATCTAGTTTGGTGAAAGTCCAAACCCGATAAAGCTTAGCAAGCAGTCGGTACATAGCCTTGGAGTCTAGCTCGTGAGGGCGGATTTAAGCGTAGGCAATGGAGTGTGAGAGCCGCAATGCGAAAGCGTGAAGCGATTGAGCCTCGTAATTGGTAAAGAGCGGAAGCCGATGTCCTCCGTATGACAGCAGGCAGTAAGAATCGGACGTAAAGCTAGTCCGAGGAGATTCCGTCGGGGTCTTAGAGCGTAGCGAGCACACGAAAGATGAGTACATACCTGGGAGGTCTGGGTGTCTCCACCTTAGAGTGGTAGAGGAAACTGAAGTCTTGCAAATGGAGGGGACTCGAAGGACGCTCAGAAGTCGGATTACTGCATAGTAGCTGTGAAAGCCGTGAAAGCGGTTGGAGCCAAGGCGGTAACAAACATTTGACTCTGCTGTGGAGACAGCAAGTGACACAAGGAGGTCACAAAGATGATGGAAACAGAAATAGCAGAGATAGGAGAACAGTCGCGGAGACCAGAAGGGAAAGTTCAAGATTGATAAGTTTCAGAAAGTCTGGGACTACTACATTGAGAACCCACACCTAACGGTAAATATCTGGGGCTGAAACTGAATGGATGTTTGAAGAGCCGTATGCGGGAAAACTGCACGTACGGTTCTGTGAGGGGCAGTAGGCAAGCCTTTCACTATAAAGAAATTTATTGAAAGGAGTGTCGAGACTGTCTACTCGACAGACAGTTATGGAAGAAAGATGGCTGACAATGAAAGACGGTAAGAAACTCTTCTACAGAGTTTGGAAAGCAGAGAATACAAAGGCAACTGTACATATCAATCACGGTATGGCGGAGCACAGCCTGAGATATGACAGATTTGCAAAGTTCCTCAATGCACATGGTTACACTGTATTCTGCCAGGACCACAGGGGACACGGCAGGACAAAGGAGAATGCTGAGGAGACCGGCTGGTTTGCTGACGAGGACGGCTGGATGCTTATCTGTAATGACTCCCATGCCCTCGATATCGAGATAATGAAGGAGTATCCATGTGTACCGCACTTTATCTTCGGACATTCGATGGGGTCCTTCATGACACGTACAAATATTGCACTTCATAGTCCCGATTACACTGCAGCCATAATTATGGGAACAGGATACAGCAAGGGCCTTGTAAGCAAATTCGGACGCCGTGTTGCGCTTTCAAGATGCAAGAAGTATGGCAGTAAGCATAAGGATGAGTTCCTGAATGAGCTTGCATTCTCATCATACCTGAAGAAGTTTGATTATAAGAAAGAGGGAGTATGCTGCTGGCTCAGCAGTGACAGGGATGAAGTGAAGAAGTATGAGGAAGACCCCGATTGCGGTTTTATATGCTCATCTCGCTTCTATGCTGACCTGATAGAAGGGCTTGAGACAGCAAATAACGAGAAACTTATAAGTCAGATTAGAAAAGACCTCCCGATTATGTTCCTCTCGGGTGACATGGATCCTGTGGGAGACTATGGCAAGGGTGTTGTCAGAGCTTCCAAACTCTACAAGTTTGCAGATATGGAAGATGTCAGGCTGAAGCTTTATAAGAACGGCAGACATGAAATCCTCAATGACACGATGAGGGATGAAGTCATGGATGATGTGCTTTCCTTCTATGAGGAGTTTGTCTGATGGCGGGAAAGAGCCCGCTTGGAAAAGCGGGAGCCTGGCTCAGGGATTATTTCAATGCTGTTATCAGGGCACTCGGGAAGATTGGTACTGACAATGTCTCGATCCTTGCTTCCGGTATGGTCTACTCGACGCTTGTTGCAATAGTCCCGTGTGTGACCTTCCTTTCTGCATTCCTCTCTGCTCTTGGAGGAATGGAAAGATTCTCCATGGTAGTCGGGGAGTGGCTTAGAGAGACATTCGGGGAAGCACAGGGGGCATTCGTGCTTGAAAAGGTGACACAGTTCAGCCAGAATGCAATGTCACTCGGGATAGTCGGACTCATCACATTTGTCATAACAGCATCACTTCTTGCCGGCAAGATTGACACTGTCATCAATAAGATATTCAGGACACGCTCTGCAGAGGGTTTCATGAAGAGGTACGGGAAGATAATCATCTTCCTTATTGTACTTTCCGTATTCATAGCAATGTCATTCTCACTGGCCCAGTCTGTCAGGGTGGACGTCTATTCATGGCTGGGGATTGATGAGAAGACGGGAGTATGGGCCAGTGTATTGAAGAACGGGGCTCAGTTCCTGATTGTGTTTGCCCTTTTCTTCTTCCTTCTTTTCTTTGTGCCCAATGTAAAGGTGAAGGTCTCTGCAGCAGTTGCCGGGTCTGTCCTCGGAACGGTGGTTATGAGTATCTTCTACCTTGTATTTACACATCTTGTAATCTACTCGGTAAAGTATTCTGTGATTTACGGTTCGCTTGCATCCATTCTGCTTGTTCTTCTTTTCTTATACATTGTCTGGTATATTGTGATCCTTACAAGTGAAGTCACGTTCATATACCAGTTCAGACCGGAGAAGGATGAGACCGAAGGGCGTATCCTGACTCCGCAGAAGGAAATTGAGGAGAGCCTGAGGGTTCTTATTGAGATAGCAAGAAGTTTTGAGAAGGGCGAAGGCGGTATTTCCACAAGATTGCTTTCATCGCGCTCCAGAGTCATCTATTTCAGGGTAATATCGTATTTGAGGATTCTTGAGGAGGACGGTTTCATAAAGGAGCTTACAACAACCCGCTATCTCCTGTCCCGTCCCAGTGAGAAGATAGAATTAAGGGAAGTGGTTGATTCACTTTTCTCCCATAATGGGGTAAGTGAAATTGAGGTTATAAGGTGCTTCAAGAATGCGGGGCTGAAGACACTTGATGACAAAACACTGAAGGATTTGCTGTAGAGGAGAATATGACAGAAGATATCGTATTGAGTGCAGAGATAAACCAGAATATACCTTCTCCCGAGAAGGGAGTTGTATTTAAAAGAATTGTGGAGGGCGTTGAAGTGCGCCTTATAAAGGATGGTGTTCCACTTGGTTCCAACAGTGTGGTTGCCATCCCCTGGGCGGCAGTTGCCATCAAAGACGGAAAGTACATCTATGCCCTCTCTGTTGAGCGTGAGGACCTCAGGATGATTTCCCTCTTCTCCGGGATAGCTGTGAAGACACTTTCTTCCGAATACGATGTGAAGGGCTATCTTCTGGAAGCCTCTCTCATGATGTATATGAACGGGGAAGCGGAAAACCTCGGGGTATTCAATATTGAGCAGGGAGAGGAAAGTATAAAAGCCTTCCTCTACGACTCTCTCCTTGAGTCTCTGGACATTATTGATGAACAAGATTAACTACGGCCTTATAGGAAGTGGGGAGACTGCCTTCCGCCATGCTCATGCAATAAGTCTTGATCCTCACTCTTCTCTTCTTTCTTTGAGTTCACCTGACGCAAGAAGTGGTGAGGAACTCTGTCGAATACACTCAATTCCCTTCCTTGAAAGGGACCCTGAGTACCTCCTCGAGAGAGAAGATATTGATGCAGTCGTCATTGCTCTCGGTGTGAAGGAACATATGAAATACATAGAGTACGCGCTCCGCTACTCGAAGATTGTCATAGTTGATTTCCCTCTCACTCTTTCTCCCAGTGAGGCAGAGAGAATCATCTCTCTCGTGGATGAGGGAAACTTTGTCTTTAACTCCAACCCTTATCTCTACATGCCTGTCCCGGCAGAAAGAGAGTATACACTAACTTTCTCTTCACTCAATTTGACTTTTCCCGAGATGCTTGAAGTTGCACTTGAAACAGTTATTTATCAATTTGGAAAAGTTATGTATGCCATGACGGAAGAAAATGGGCTAATCCTCCTGCATAGCGGCGGTTGCCGGGGAGAGATTATCCTCAAGAATGACTCATCTTCCCTTGGAATGACTCTTTCGCAAGGAGACTGGGATGTTTTTACCGGAGTAATGCCTTATGACGGGCTGGGAAACTTCTATAACTATGTCTATACCATCCTCAAGGATGGCGGGGAGATAGAGAATAAACTCTTATGCTCCCTTGAGTCGTCCCGGATAATTACGAAATTAGTGCCTTGACGGAATTTGTCCCCAAAAAGATGAATCTTTATTCTTAATTAACTTGCGGGCAGGGAATTTTTTTCTTAATATTTTCATATATACTTTAAGGAGATGTGATATGGGTGATGATAAGAAGAAGAATTCGCGTCTTAGAGAGATGCTGAATACAACTGACGGAAGAATCAAAATCAAGGAAGAAAGGGTTCTAAATTACCTTCTGGAGAATGAGGACCGCATCCAGGAACTCTCCATTTCCGACATTGCCGACAATGCTGATGTAAGCAAGGCAACTGTCGTCAGGTTCTGCAAGGCTCTCGACTTCAACGGACTCAAGGATTTCAAGGTTTGGTATGAAGCGGGAAAAGGAGCTAAGTTCAATAAAGTCCACGAACTTAAGGGGAATGAGTCTCCCTCTGATGTTGCCTCCCTTCTTAAGGATGGTGCTGTAGGAACATTGGAGAGAACTCTCTCCGGAGCCAATATAGATGTACTTTCGGGTATTGTCGAGAATATAAGGAAGAATGAGAGCATCACCATTGTCGGGCTTGGTGAAGAGAGTATATATGCTAATGAGCTGGCAAGGATTATAAGGGAGAAATTCCCTCAGAAGAAGATAGCCGTGAACGGGGACAAGGAAAATCCTCTCCCGTACTGTATCGTTATTTCCCTGACAGGAATCGACAGGGAGGCTATGACATATCTTACTAATGCAGTCATCAACGAAGGAGTTGTTACTGCCATTACAGCCAACGGATCATCCCTTATAGGAAAGGCTGCCAGTGACTGTCTGACCCTCTCGGACGAGGTGCTCTACGGCCCTGACAGACACCTTCTCGGCAAATTTGCCCTGACTGCTGTTATTAGCTACATAGAGATTATGCTGGCAAGAGCATAACAAGATAACTATTTTGACCTGTGCCGATAGACACAGGTCAAGTACA
>CAVIAZ010000012.1:0-26655 GCA_963640795.1 bacterium
GTTCGCTTGAATTGACAGAAGCTCTTTATACAAACTTCTTATCTTCTCTTCCCTTCGCTGATATATCAAAAAAACAACGCACTCGTCATTCCGCGTGCCTTTGTAATCTACTTAATTTTCCCTTTATTTGTCAACAAGGATTCACAATTTTTTTCAAAATATTTTCAAAGCCTTGTATTTTCGTCCCCGCACGGCGTCTTTCCGCCCATGTTTTCAACAAGGGAATTCACCATTTCAACCCATCCGTCTCCGCTTGTTCCCTCTGTTATGTATTCGGGAAGAAATTCAAACTCGTCACGCCTTTCCTCAACCGTATGCATTCCTATGCTCAGTGGAAAATATTCAAAGAGTGGCTGGTCGTTGAACGAGTCCCCCATATATATTCCCTTTTCCAGGTATTCCTCCTCACTAATGGAGAGAGCATTACTCATGAAGTGGTTAAGGGCACTCTTCTTCGAGTAATTGCCGAACCATGCATTTATATGTATGGAACTCTCTGCCCAGGATGCCCCGAACATAGTCAGTATGTTCTTGAGGGCAACAATTTCCGAGGGCGACATCTTCGCCTTATCGTAGGCAACATCGAAAATCCTGACACACTGGTCCGATGAGAATGGATACGGCGCAGTGTATTCGATGAGCTTACGCCTCTTCTTCATCACCTCATCCTGTTTTATGGAAGGATTAATCAGGCTGTTGATTGAGCCATCCCTGTTATGACAGAGAAGGACAGCCCCGCTTTCAGCTATGACAGCATCCACAGGCCACTGTCTTATATATCCGTCAGCCCATCCGACGCTGCCACCGGTAAGGAGGATTATGGAGTGGCCACTAATCTTAGCCCTGTAAAGTGCGTCCAGCACCAGGGGATAGAGTTTGCCGTTACGTGTGATTGTGTCATCAACATCACTGATGATGTACTTTATCCTCTGTCTCTCCTCTTCTGTAAAGCCAGTGAAGGGGCGTCCCTTTTCACCTGTCATCTTGTCATCCCCGAAAGTGCCCCGCTCTTGATTACACCATTAATATAGATAGCGAAGCTTATAACCGAAGCCAAGGCAGAGAGGGAGTAGAATACATAGAGGACAGTGCTGTAAACAGCAAGGTCAATACTGCTGAATGCAGACAGAGCCAGATAGATAAAGGAAAGAAGCGTTGTTGCTGCATAGAGCACAGTCTTGGCCTTGCCGAATATATTGGCAGGCATCGCCTTTCCTGCATACTTTGCAAGGAGCATCCTTACAAAGAGGATAGAGAACTCCCTCCACATAATCAGGATGAATGCCCAGAGAGGCATGATGGAGAGGGAGAGAAAACAGACGAAGTATGTTATGTGTGTAAGTGTGTCTGCAAACGGGTCCATGACCTTCCCCAGATCTGTCACAAGGTTTCTCTTCCGGGCAATCTTGCCGTCAAGAAGATCCGATAACTCTGCAACAGCATAGATGACAAGCATCGCTGCAGTGGAAAGCACCTTGAGGGATGTATACTCCCCCAAGAGGAAGAATATGAAGAACACAGGAACCAGAACGAGTCTTGTGACTGTAAGCTTATTGGGTAAATTCATAACAAAATCCTCTCCTTTTAAAGATATAGTCCAGTAAATTTTTCTTCAAGGTATTTGATAAACGGCGCTGCCGAGAGAGATGAGCCGGTCACCCTCTGGAGAAGAGTTGCTGGCTCATAGACTGCCCCCCAGTGCCATATATTCCTGTCCTGCCACTTTGTGATAAGAGAAAACTCTCCTTTTCTCAAAGCTTCATCGACATTCTCTTTTCCGCCACAGTCAAGATAGAGCTTCTCAAGGAACTGGGCCGAGTAAAGGTTTCCAAGGGCATAAGTCGGGAAGTATCCGAAGCTTCCTCCTGCCCAATGGCTGTCCTGGAGACACCCCTCACTGTCATTCTTCACCCTGTAACGGATAATCTCCTCTGAAAGCTTGTTCCACGCTTCAGGTACATCAGAGACAGAAAGGGACCCGTCAAAGAGGGCTTTCTCAATCCTGTATCTGAGGATGATATGAAGTGAATACGTAAGTTCATCGGCATTCACCCTGATTGCAGAGGGCTGTGGAAAGTTGAGAGCAAGAACGAAGTCCTCGAGGGACACATCTTCAAGCTGTGGCATGTATTGTCTCAATTCAGGGTAGAAATACTCCCAGAAAGCAAATGAATGCCCCATCAAATTCTCCCAGAACCTTGACTGTGACTCATGGATTCCCATGCTTGTACCCTGGGCAAGACTTGTCCCCCTGATTTCAGGGTTGAGAGAAGCGTGCATCTCATAGAGTGCATGCCCTGTCTCGTGGACAATCGAGAAGATAGGGTCTGTGATACTCTCATCCGTAAACCTGTTCGATATCCTCACGTCATCAGCACCGAGCGTAGTAGTGAACGGATGGGCGACAACACCGATGGCTCCCCGCTTCAGGTCAAACCCCATCTTCACGGCAACACTGTTACAGAACTCCTCTTCTTTCTTTTCATCATACTTACGCGTAAGGAATGAGGTATCAACACTCTTACCCTCAAGCCTGTCCATAATGGAGTGAATTGAAGTCTCAAGTTCCCCAAAGAGCGGATCTATCTGCGCTCTTGTCATTCCCCTCTCGTAGAGATCAAGAAGAGTATCATAAGTACCATCCCCTATAAGAGAGGCATATTCCTTATTCAGTGCAACAAGTCTCTCCATGCTTGGTTTGAAAATTTCCCAGTTACTCTCTTTTCTGGCCTCCAGCCACTTCGAGTGGGCACGTCCCGTCTCTCCCGTCATCTCCTCTACAAGACGGGAAGGAACCTTTGATGCCCTCTCAAGGTCAATCTTCCATTCCCTGACAAGGGCAGAATCGGCATCGCTGAGAGAAGATGTATCTATTGAGTAAACAGCTTCCTTCAGGTTCTCATCTGTTTTTATTTTATGGGAGAGAAGGGCAATGTACGTCATCTGGTCCGCTCTTCCCTCTTCTGCCATTACAGGCATCACAGTCTCCATGTCCCATGAGAGGACAGCCTCTATATTCGAGAGTGTCGTACACTCCTTATCTTTCTCTTTCAGGTATTTTAAAGCTTCGCTATTTGTCATTTTTCGTCTGAAAGAGGGGCGTTGTTCACACCCCTCTCAATCCTAGTAAGGTTAAATCTGTTCCTTGTTGTCCACTGTCTTATGCACACTCGATATGAAATCTTCAAGCTTGAGGAAATTATCCTGCTTTCCGTTTCTGTATCTGACAGAGACAAGCTTTCCATCCCTCTCCTTCTCGCCAAGAATCAGCATGTAAGGAGTCTTGAGCTTCTGTGCCTTTCTGATTTTTGCATTCATCCTGTCATCTGAGAGGTCAGTTGCGACCCTGAAGCCTTCAGCTCTGAGTGCCTTCTCAACTTCCTTTGCATAGTCATAAGCCATCTCGCCGACCGGGATAATTGCAATCTGGTCAGGGCTGAGCCATGGCGGGAATGCACCGGCATAGTGTTCGATGAGAACTCCGAAGAATCTTTCGATAGAGCCAAGAAGTGCCCTGTGGATCATGTAAGGTCTCTTCTCAACGCCATCCTTATCGACAAATGTCATTCCGAATCTCTCAGGAAGGTTGAAGTCAAACTGTACAGTCGAGAGCTGCCACTCCCTTCCGATTGCATCCTTAATCTTAAGGTCGATCTTCGGGCCGTAGAATGCTCCGCCACCCTCGTCGATATCGTAGGCAAGGCCTTCCTTCTCGACAGCTTTCTTGAGTGCCTCTGTTGCAGCATTCCACTTCTCGACTTCTCCAACACTCTTTTCCGGCTTTGTTGAGATATATGCATGGATATCATTAAAACCGAAGGAGTGGAGCATATGGAGTGAGAATCTCAGGACTTCCATGATTTCGTCATCCATCTGGTCCGGAGTTACAAAGAGATGAGCATCGTCCTGTGTAAATCCCCTGACTCTCATGAGTCCGTGCAGAGATCCAGCCTTCTCGTATCTGTAGACAGTTCCAAGTTCAGCCCAGCGACACGGAAGGTCACGGTAGCTACGCTTGCTGTTCTGGTAGATCATGATATGGAACGGACAGTTCATCGGCTTCACATAGTAGTCTGTATTGTCCATTTCCATAGGAGGATACATGCCGTCCTTATAGAAGCCAAGGTGGCCGGAAGTCTCCCACAGCCAGCTCTTTCCAACATGGGGAGTATAGACCATCTCGTATCCGTTCTTGTAATGTTCCTCTCTCCAGAACTGCTCAATAACCTGTCTGACTCTTGCTCCCCTCGGATGCCAGTAGACAAGCCCCGGACCTGCTTCCTCATGGAGTGAGAAAAGGTCAAGTTCCTTTCCGAGCTTACGGTGATCTCTCTTCTCAACATCAGCTAGATGATCCATATAAGCCTTGAGGTCAGCCTTGCTGGCCCATGCTGTTCCGTAGATACGGGTAAGCATCTTGTTCTTCTCGCTTCCTCTCCAATAAGCACCTGCAATAGAGAGAAGCTTAAAACCGTCAGCTGCAAGCTCCTTTGTATTTGCGACATGCGGGCCACGGCAGAGGTCAGTGAAGTTACCCTGGTTGTAGATGGTGACTGTCTCCCCTTCCGGAATTGCATCCAGGAGTTCGAGCTTGTACTTCTGGTCCTTGAAGAGCTCCCTTGCCTCGTCTCTTGTCACTTCCTTCCTTACAAACTCATGCCCCTCGTTGATGATCTTTCTCATGTTCTTTGTAATTGTCTCAAGATCATCTTCTGTCAGCGGTCTCGGAAGGTCGAAATCATAGTAGAAGCCATTCTCGATTGACGGGCCGATTGCAATCTGTGCATCCGGGAACATCATGAGGACAGCCTCAGCCATGACATGGGCTGTTGAATGGCGTAATGTACTCAAATCAACTTCTTTTGCCATACTTTTCTCTCCTTATATAAAAGATAAAGCCTTTACAGCATCACCCTTACACATTGTGCAAGGACGAAGCTATAAAGGCTCCGCGGTTCCACCTTGCTTCCCTTTCTTCTTAAAAAAGGACGCTCGAAAGCAGTTGACGCCTGGCTTACGGCCTTCCATACTCGGTCTCCCTTTGGGGAAGGCGACTCCGGAGTGGTTTTCATCATCCAGCCCTGAGGTGTCTCACACCTGTCATAAGACAGACACCCCTCTCTTCTGGGCATCGAAGACTACTCGTCTCCATCTCAGTCATTGCAGAAATAATATCCGCTTGACACAAAGTTTTCAAGACTCCGTGTAGTCTATGATATTGCCTTCCTCAAACAGGGCTCTCATCTTCACAGAAAGGACAGCAAATGATGTGGCAAGGTCCGTTCTCTGCATGACAACGTCTGACGGTATCTTGAGATCCTTGGGGGCAAAGTTCCATATACCTTTAATTCCGTATGAAACAAGGTCGTCAGCAACACTCTGTGCACTCGATGCCGGAACTGTGATGACGGCAATGGAAATCCCGGAGGACTCGATGAATGATTTCAGTTCATCGGTAGAAAGGACAGTGAGAGAGCCGACCTTTGTACCAATCTTGTTCGGATCCTTGTCAAATGCGGCAACAATGCTCAGGCCGTATGCGGCGAATCCCTCATACATTGTTATTGCCTTACCGAGGTTACCCACTCCTACAATCAATGCCTTGGCCGCGTTATCCCATCCAAGGGAGTGTGTTATGTAATCTATAAGCTCGTCAACGACGAACCCAACCTTCGGTTTTCCCTCAATTCCCGTATATGATATGTCTTTCCTGACCTGGATAGGTTTAAGACCCAGCTCTTCAGCAAGGATGGTAGCACTGATGAATTCCATTCCTTCACTCTGGCACTGTCTGAGAATTCTCAAATAAGAGGGAAATCTCTTGACGGTCGGGATGGGTACCACAATTGTCTTAGTCTCAGCCATAAATCAATCCTCCAAAACCTCAATGACCTTTCTGTACACTTCTCCCGGAGTTGATGCTCCTGCACTCACTCCGACCCGGTCAAGGGAAAACACCTCATCAGGAATCTCGTCCGGGGAGGAGACAGTAAAACACGGCTTACCACCATTTTCCACAATAGAAGCAAGTTCGGCAGTATTTGCACTGTGCCTGTCCCCGACAATGACAACCCCGTCGACAGAAGGAATGAGCTTCATAACACTTTCCCTGCGTCTCACAGAAGCTGTACAGATATGGTTCAATACATTAACAATGATACCTTTTTCCCCTGCTTTTTCAAGGAGCTTTTTAAGGAGGACCTCAGAAAATGTTGTCTGGACAACCCCGTTGTATTCACCCTTTTCCACTCCCGAGAGGTCTTCAACAGAAGATACAACACTAACAGGACCATCTGCACTTCCGAGAAGGGATTTCACCTCACTGTGACCCAGATAGCCGAAGATAAGGACAGGCTTCTCTGACTCTCTCGTGAGTCTCTGTCCCTTCAAAACAACAGGACATGTTACATCGACAATCTCAATATTCTTCCCAAGGAGTTCTTCCCTCTCCCCGTCAGGAATGCCGTGTGCTCTGATAATCACAACAGAGCCCTCTTCAGCCTCCCCGGGAGACGAAATAACCTCTGCTCCCCTCCCGGTAAAACGTGAGCACACCCAGTCGTTGTGGACAAGCTGTCCATAGAAGTAGACTTTTCTTTTCTCTTTCCCGGCTCTTTCAAGAGTGGAGAATGCTGTACTGACAGCCCTTTCCACACCCTTGCAGAAGCCAAGGGTATCTGCAACAAAAACTTTCATCAGTCTATAAATATACCCGTGGCATCCCACGGGTAAACTCAGAAAGAACAGATTTTACTTGTTCTCCTCTTCCTTCTTCGGCTCTTCTTCAGCCGGCTTCTCCTCAATCTTCTCCTGAGCCTTCTCATCCTTCTTTGCAGGAGCAGTCTTCACAGCATCCTTGCTGGTGACAGTAGAGATAGCTTCCTTGCTGAATTCAATTCTTGCAGAGTCATCAACCTTGACAACGACAGTCTTGTCCTTGACTGTGATGATTGTTCCGTGGATACCGCCGATAGTGACAACCTTGTCGCCCTTCTTCATAGCGGCAATCATGGCCTTTGCTTCCTTGTCTCTCTTCTTCTGAGGTCTGTAGATAAGGAAATAGAAGATTGCAATGATTGCAACAAACATTATGATTGATGATGCCATGCTGGCTGTACTTGATGAGCCTGATGCATCAGCTGACATAAGAATTAATGAGTTCATAATTTACCTCTTTTTTAAGTTTATTCACATTAACATAGTCTGTTTGAAGGGGTCAACTGTGCCTTAAGTCATAAAGAGCGAATACCATATACCAGCATCAGCAAGGGCGACGAAAAGATACATGACAATTCCTCTCAGAAAAGACAGGGTATGTTCTGTAATATCCTGGTAAAGTTCCTTTCCGGGAGCACAGGAGAACCTGATTCTCTTTGTGTTACGCCACCAAAGAAGGTCGATTACAGCGTAGTCAAAGAAATTCAATACCTCACCCAGAATAAGGATGTAGAGAAAAGCATCAAGGAAAGATTCGAACCTGATTACAAACACAGGAACAAGAAAGATTACTGTAAAGAGGATGAAGTTACTCAGAAGTATCTTCGCCTTATTCGCCTCTGCCGGGGCAATCTTACCCAGCTGCGGATCATTTCTGACAATATCTCTCACGATGCGTGGATAAGATCTTAATCCCCTGAGGTTCTTTCTGTCATTCCCGGTATTGATGAAACATATAAGCCACAGCAGAAGACAATAGAAGACAACAAAGAAAACTCTTGAAAACATCAAAGCACCTCCAATACTGCTACAACCAGCCCCGCCAAGAGAGAGCAGATAAGACCCAGTACCATCCCTCTCAGAGATCCCTTTATATGGAACATATAGTCATGATAGGCATCAGTAAGGTCTTCCGTTCCCGGGATAATGCATCTCCTCGAGTGGCAGAACCACAGACAATCGATGACAAAGGCATCGTACCAGGTGACAACAGTCCACAGAAGATACGATATCCCGAAGGCAGAGAAAAAGGTGGTACAGCCGTTTATGTATCTTGCAAGTACCCCCATGATAATCCCGAAGACTACCGCCAGTGGCCACTTCCTCTTTATTCTCTCCAAGAAGGATGGTGCCTTTTCATCCGACACCTTACCCAGTTCCACAAGTCTCTCTACAATCTTCCCCGGATAGTTGAGCTTTGCAAATTCAAGATTATTCATCATGCCGTCTACCGACAGCATGCAAAGAAGAGTGAAGACAATACAGATAACAGCAGCTTCAATAATGAAGGTAAGCATAGGGCCTCCTTAACACCAACTATAGAGTTAGTTTCAACTAATTGCAAGGGAAGGCAAAGAAATAGAGCCATCCGGGATTACCGGACAGCCCTTCATAATCTCTATTGTACGAAATAGAATTACATCATCCCCATACCCGGGTTCTGCGGTGCAGCTGGTGGCTCTGGAGCCGGAATGTCTGTAACAGCACATTCTGTTGTGAGGATAAGGGATGCAATTGAAGCAGCATTCTGGAGTGCACTTCTTGTGACCTTCACAGGGTCGATGATACCAGCATCAACCATCTTGACCCACTTCATGCCGTTAGCATCAAATCCGACACCTTCCTCGGCATTCTTGCACTTGTCTGCAACGATAGCACCATCAACACCAGCATTCTCGCTGATCTGTCTGATAGGTTCTTCAAGAGCACGTGTGACAATCTTGTAACCGACCTTCTCCTCTTCAGTAAGACCTTCAAGGGATTTGGACTCAAGAACCTTGCTTGCCTGGACAAGAGCAACACCACCGCCTGGGATAACACCTTCTTCGATAGCAGCACGTGTAGCACTGAGAGCATCTTCAACCCTGTGTTTCTTCTCCTTGAGTTCAACTTCTGTAGCAGCACCGACGTTGACAACAGCAACACCGCCAGCAAGCTTAGCAAGTCTCTCCTGAAGTTTCTCTCTGTCGTAGTCAGAAGTGCTGTCTGCAATCTGAACCTTGAGCATAGCAATTCTGTCCTTGATATTCTCAGCTGTGCCGGCACCATTGATAATGGTAGTATTGTCCTTGTCGACTGTGACTCTCTTAGCCCTTCCAAGCATTGAGATATCTGCATCCTCAAGCTTCATACCAAGTTCTTCAGTAATAACCTGACCGCCAGTAAGAACAGCAATATCTTCAAGCATAGCCTTTCTTCTGTCACCGAAGCCAGGAGCCTTTACAGCAACAACGTTGAGAGTACCTCTTACAGCATTGAGAACAAGAGTAGCAAGAGCTTCACCGTCAACATCCTCGGCAATCATTACAAGAGGTTTACCTGACTGAGCAACCTTCTCAAGAAGAGGAAGAAGTTCCTTCATGTTGGAAATCTTCTTGTCGTAGATGAGGATATAAGGATTATCCATGACACTGGTCATGGTGTCTCTGTTATTGCAGAAGTAAGCAGAGAGATAGCCTCTGTCGAATTGCATACCCTCGACGAATTCCACGGTAGTCTCGATAGTCTTGCTCTCCTCGACAGTGATGACGCCGTCCTTGCCGACTTTGTCCATAGCGTTTGCAATCTCATCACCGATAGTGCGGTCATTGTTGGCAGAAATTGATGCAACCTGAGCAATCTCTTCCTTGTCTTCAATCATCTTAGCTTCTTTCTTGATGCACTCAACCGCATCCTGAACAGCCTTGTCGATACCCCTCTTGATACCCATCGGGTTTACACCAGCAGCAACACTCTTCATACCTTCCTTGGTGATAGACCATGCAAGGACAGTTGCAGTGGTAGTACCGTCACCAGCAACATCATTAGTCTTAGCAGCAACTTCTTTCAGCAACTGTGCGCCCATATTCTCAAAGGGATCCTCAAGTTCAATTTCACGAGCAACGGAGACACCATCCTTGGTGACTGTCGGAGCACCATATTTCTTGTCTAAGAGAACAAGTCTTCCCTTAGGACCAAGAGTAGTCATAACTGCCTTGGAAATCTTTTCAACACCGTTCACAAGAGACTTTCTAGCCTCTTCATTAAACTGAAGCTGTTTAGCCATTTTCTTTATCTCCTAATATTATTCAAAAGCAAAAGCAACATCACATATTGCTAAAGATTAAAATAAGCACAAAGCGAAGAATCGGCAAGAGGAACATCACAACTTAAAGAAGTGCACCCTCCAGACAATAACCAGAGGGTGCTGAAAATGGTAAAATCTCGTTGTGAAATTCGTCGGTAACAGGCTGCCACTTCAGGCAATGAGAGATGAAAGGAATAATGATGCCGATAGCGAAAGAATTCCCGAGACTAGGTTCACTATATCATTATCGAAGCCGGGAATTCCTCTGACTCTCCTGTTTTTCTCTCCCTTGTCATCATACTCTTTTTCGGTAATTGTCCCGTCTTCTGTCTCATAGTGTTCCTGAACTGTTGCTCCAAGGACGGAGTCTATGAGGGCTCCGAGGAATCCTGTTCCGGCTATGATAAGAGCCTGGTGTATATTGCTGTTTATTACTCCAAAGTGCATAAGGGCCATAAGAGAGGAGCCCAGAAGGCTGAATACAAGGCCCCGCACTGTAACTCCTCCACTTATCCCCTTTGGGACTCTTGTGAAGGTTATTATCGAAACAGGGTCATGCTTACTCATTATCCCAAAGGTGCTTGCAAAGGTATCGGCCATTGCTTCGGCGAGAGACGCCGAATAGCCGACTACGGCTATAGTGTAGAAATGAGGGGAGCGTGAAAGGAAGAGTGCAAGGACTGCCGGTAGTCCGTTTGCAATTACCTGCATGAGATCCCTCCGGGCCCCTTTCTTCTCTCTTTTATTGTATGCTCTCTTCATCTTTGAAAGAATCGAGCAGGAGAAAAAGAAGAAAAAGAACAGAGAGAATGCCGAAAAGCCCCCCATGTAGAGAACGATGAACCCCAGTGTGAAAGCCCCCAGTGTGCCGGATGGGGTAAGCCACTTCCTCCATAGTGCAAAGATTGCTATGAGAAGAAGGAGCCCCGCATAGATAGCTATTATTCCCCAGAAGGGAAGAAGCCCCACCTTATCATCCAAGAGTCCGACTATGCTCATTTCTCACCTCATATTCCCAGGAAAGCTTCCACCAAAAGGGAAGTCAATACCGGGACAGATATGTTATCGAGTGAAGAGGGAGAGAGTGCCTCTATTACTGCCGCTACAAGGCCTATGAGGATTGCATATAAGAGGGGCACTTCTGTAAAGAGAAGAACGATAAGCACACTTGCAGATGCCATTGCAATGCATCCCTCAATACTCCGCTTTGATTTGTTATAGACAAGGAAGGTGTGCTTCCCCCACCTTGTCCCAACAAGGGCTGCCATCCCGTCCCCAAGACCAAGCATCAATACTCCAGCTATTGCACTCTCGCTACTGATAATGGAAAGCGTCTCCATTACAACCACGGCTGTCACTCCTACCGGATAGAGAACAAGTCCGATGTTCCTCTTCTCATCCCTCAGTCCCAGATCTTTTATCATATTGGTATATACAGCAAAGAGATTGATGAAGATGAACGCAAAAGGAAGTGCTATTCTCCACCATGGACTCGATACGTACATCTCACACGGAAGGATTATGAAGGACGTGAGTATGTGGATAAACTTTCTCACTCCCTCACTTCTCCACTTGGCGTAACGATAGAGAAGAAAGCCCGTAAAGACTTCAAGTGTGACATAGAGAAAGCATAAGATATCTATTGTAAGGTCCGACATAATTTTTCCCTCATATCCTACACTCACTTCTTCTCTTGAACAAGTTCAAGAGGGAAAGACAGCAGTTCACGCTGCCTCAAGAGAAAAAGTTCTCAATTTTCTGAGCATCCTCAGCTTCAGAGAACACGAGGATATTACTCCTCCTGATAATCTTGGACAAACTGTCATTCTCTTTTTTATTCTTCGGGTTCTTCGGCTCTCCTGATTTTGAGATAGCAACAAGAGGGGGAAGCTTTTCATAATCGACAACGTCTTTCCAGTCATAGAGGAGCGCCTTCTTTGTCTGCGATTCCCTGTCTCCCAGAATTCTTACATAATTACTTTGTCTACCCATTACAAGAAAATCAAAAGAATGGATATTTAGCTCTCTCCCAGGGACTGTCGGATCAGACTCGTATGCACAGCTGTTCTTCACCAGATAATTATGCTCAAAAGACTTCTTGAAATTATCTGTCTTCTTCTTTGAACTCTGTCTGAAGGCGGTAAGTGACGCTACAGAAACACACCTGATTACAGCTTCAATCATCATTGTGATAACGAAGCCCAGATCGTCAGAAGAGTTGCAATTCTTATAGATTTCCTTCGTTTTTTCATTAAACTCCACCAGAGGAAGGGTTGAGACAAGGTGCTTAAAGCTTTCCTCATAGAAAGAAACATATTGTTGCTGTTGCATGCCCGAAGTTCTTTCCCAAAGTGAAGAGAAAGCTTCCCCATCATCTGTGATATATAAGTCATCACCCTTATCGATGAGATATAGCCTCAAGTAGTCATTGTCGATGTCAAGAAAAGGGAAATCCATAATCTGGCATTTATCTGTGCCGGAAACTATCACTTCTTTTTCCAACCAAGTCGGCAGAATACTCTTGATATTGTTAAGCTTCGTCATAACAGTTCCTCCGTAACAGGAATACCTTTTCTGTCGACATTAATATAGCACAAAAATTCCAACAATATACCCACAAGATCTGTCAAAGAAGTGTCCTTCACATACTTTGCCCCTGATATTTTAAGAAACTCCTCAAAGGTTATAGCATCCTTCATTCCGTCACTGAAGTAATGAAAGTGAGAGCCCACAATTCTTCTGCCGTCGCTGTTAAGATGAGGCTTCGGATTTTTTCCAAGATCCAACCTCCCGAGGGGAGTATTTGTCTCTGCGTCGATAAAACAGATAGTAAAATTTCTGTCATCATCTTCTCTGCCTTTTCGTTGCAACGTGAGATTAAATCTATGAGGCTCTTTTACCCCTCTTAGAAAGTACTGCCTCTTTGAATTATCATGACACTCACTCCATGAAGGGATGGTTATAGCCTCATAGTCCTCATCGAATTCCTTCAACATTTTATAGAGAGCATCAGCTTCTTCTCCAGTCAATGTGGCATGCTGTAAAAAAATTGTTTTTGCCATTATCAAACCTCACTCATCGTCTCTGCATTCCCCTAACAGTAGTCACTGATTACAGCTCAAAGAACACAACCCTTCTTATGCCAGCAAATCCTATCTTTCCCTATGCTACACTCACTTCTTCTCTTGAACAAGTTCAGGAGGGAAAGACATCAGTTAATTCCGTCTCAGATCAAATCTCCCTATTTTGAGAACTCGATAATCAAATATTTTATCTTCCCCGCTAAGCTTCACTCATTTGTCATAACAGGAATACTATACATACCATAACCATGTCATAGTTTTGGATAAAAATAGAAAGAAATTGGAAGTAAATTCAGTTTTCAACATGAATTCTCCATAATTTTTCCTTGATTTGCATAAATATAATTATTACCATGTATAAGAATTGCATAAAAATTCAAAAGAAGGTTAATAATGAAAGAAAGGAACAACCGTCTCTCGACGCTCAAGGAAATAATCAAGAACAACAGAATTGACAATCAGGATACCCTCCTCGAGCTTTTGGAGAAGGAAGGATACTCAGTCACACAGGCAACCCTCTCAAGGGACCTCAAGATGCTGAAGGTCGGTAAGATTTCCGACGGGTGGTCGGGCTACTACTACGCTCTTCCCGACACGGATCTCATAAGTGAAAGTGAGAAGAGCTACATACAGGATGTAAGAAGGGGAATCATCTCAATTGAATTCTCCGGGAACTTCGGAGTAATCAAGACTAGGCCGGGGCATGCTAACAGTGTAGGCTTTGCCCTCGATGTACTTGCTCTCCCGGAAATTCTGGGTTCTCTTGCCGGAGATGACACTATCTTCCTGATTCTCAGGGAGGGAATGACAAAGGAAGATCTTCTTGAGTCATTCAATTCACGCATTCCTGAAATAAAAGATTAACAACATTACCGGATAATAGCTTATAATCACATAAGATTACCTATGGAGGGTCAGTATGGAATACAAGAAAGTAACAGAAACCAAAGCTTATAAAGAGCTTATGGAAGACAAGAAAGCAGATTTAAAGGAACTTCTTTCTGCAGAGAGAATCGGAAAGAGCAACATCAAGCTCGGCGGGGGGCTCGTGTACAACTATGCGGCAATGCCTGTTGATGATGAAGTATTGAGTGACTTGCAGAAGCTCTCAGAGGAGATGGAACTCATCGATAAGTACAAGGCAATCCTCAGCGGAGAGAGAATGAATACAGGAGAGAACAGACTCGTTCTCCACCAGCTCACACGTGGCAACGTCCTCAAGAAGGATGTCATTGCAGACGGAGAGAACAAGGAAGACTTCTATAAGGGAGAACTTCTGAAGATAAAGGAATTCGCTTCCAAGGTAAGAACTGGAGAAATAAAGGGATCTACCGGCAAGAAGTTCAAGACTATATGCCAGATAGGAATCGGAGGATCAGACCTTGGACCGAGAGCTCTTTACCTCGCTCTTGAGGGATGGGCAAAGGGTACCAAGACAAAGACACTTGAAGGTAAGTTCATTTCGAACGTTGACCCAGATGACGCAGCAGCTGCAATTGCCTCCCTCAATCTTGAGACTACACTCTTTGTACTCGTATCGAAGAGCGGAACGACACAGGAGACACTGACTAACAGGGACCTAGTCCTCAACGTCCTCTCATCTTCCCCTATTGAAGGTTTTGTTGCTTCAAAGCACATGGTTGCTGTCACAAGCAAGACAAGTCCGCTTGCTGCTGACAAGTCTCTTCTTGCTTCCTTCTTCATTGATGACTACATCGGAGGAAGATACTCCTCTACTTCTGCTGTAGGGGGTGTTGTGCTTTCCCTCTGCTATGGCTTCAATGCATTCAACAAACTTCTCAAGGGAGCACACGAAGAAGACAGGCTCTCGCTTGTGAAGAACAGTAAGAAGAATGGTGCTTTGATGGACGCTCTCATCGGATTCTATCTGAGAAACATCATGGGATACCCGTCAACGGCCATCCTTCCCTACTCCCAGGCTCTCTCAAGGTTCCCGGCTCATCTCCAGCAGCTCGATATGGAATCGAACGGAAAGCATGTCGACAGGAACGGAAATGCAGTGGACTACCCCACAGGTCCGGTCATCTTCGGGGAACCGGGAACAAACGGTCAGCACAGCTTCTACCAGCTCCTGCATCAGGGGACAGATATCGTACCACTGCAGTTCATCGGTTTCAGGAACAACCAGCGCGGACTAGACATCGTGACAGACGGCTCCACAAGCCAGGCAAAGCTCAATGCCAACCTCTCTGCACAGATTGTTGCATTCGCACTTGGAAAGAGTGATGAAAACCCCAACAAGGAGTTTGAAGGCGGAAGACCGTCCTCCCTCATCTATGGTGACAAGCTTACCCCCGAGGCACTCGGAGCTCTTCTTGCACACTACGAGAACAAAGTTATGTTCCAGGGCTTCCTGTGGAACCTTAACTCCTTTGACCAGGAAGGCGTACAGCTCGGAAAGAAACTTGCAAAGAAGGTACTCTCGGGCTGCGAAGGCGATGAGGTACTCCTCGCTTTCAGCAATCTTCTAAAATAGTTTTTCAAGTCCCTTCCTTCGCGGAAGGGATTTCTTTGAGGTTTATATGTTCAGGAAAGGATTTGACAGCAATAAGTATATCGAGGAACAGACCAGGTTTATCCTGGACCGTGTGAATGCAAGAAAAGGAAGGCTCTACATAGAGTGCGGAGGAAAACTCCTGTATGATCTCCATGCATCCCGTGTTCTTCCGGGCTTCGACCCGAATAACAAGATGGCTGTCCTCCAGTCCCTGAAGGAACATCTCGACATTATCATATGTATCTACGCAGGTGATATCGAGAAGAGGAAGATGAGAGGAGACTTCGGCATAAGCTATGATGCGGATGTATTGAAGATGATAGATGATTTTGCCCGATATGGTCTCAAGTGCAACAAGGTTGTCATCACCCGTTTCACGGGTCAGACTTCAGCTGTCCTCTTCAAGGAGAAGCTCGAGAGGATGGGAATCAATGTATACACACACCCGGCCACTCCCGGTTACCCGACAAACATCGACCTTGTCGTATCTGACGACGGATACGGGAAGAATGAGTACATTCCCGTTGAGGCTCCTGTTGTCATTGTGAATGCACCCGGTCCGGGAAGCGGAAAGCTCGCAACCTGTCTCAGCCAGATGTACCATGAGGCAAAGAGAGGGGAAAAGCCACAATACTCGAAGTATGAGACCTTCCCTATCTGGAACCTGCCACTTGACCACCCTGTGAACATCGCCTACGAAGCAGCGACAGTCGACCTCGGAGACGTGAACCTCATCGACCATTTCCACCTCAATGCCTATGGTACAGTTGCAGTAAACTACAACAGAGATCTTGAGGCTTTCCCTCTGCTGAAAAAGATCATCGAGCGCATAAGCGGAGAAGAATGCCCATACAAGTCTCCAACAGACATGGGAGTCAACCGCTGTGGCTATGGCATAACAGATGATGAAGTTTGCAGGGAAGCCGGAAGACAGGAAATTATAAGGCGTTACTTCCAAACCCTTACTGACTATGCTTCTGGCCTCACCGGAGAAGAAACGGTCATGAGGATGAATTCGATTATGGACAAGTCCGGCCTTACCCCGGAGATGCGGGGTGTAGTACTCCCTGCAAGAGAGGAACTTGAAAAGGCAATAGAGAGCGGTAAGGGAAAGGACGGGACAGCCTGCGCCGCTGCACTGGAACTTCCAGACGGAAGGATTGTCACAGCACATAACTCGATGGACCTCCATGCCTCAAGTGCACTTGTACTCAATGCCCTCAAGATACTTGCAGGGATAGACGGCAGCAAGGATCTCATCAGCAGGAATGTCATTTCGGCAATAACCAAGATGAAGAGGGATCTCCTCTCCGGTAAGGGAGTATCGCTGAACCTTGATGAGACCCTGACAGCACTTGCAATGTCGAGCGCAGAGGATGAGACAAGCAGGCTTGCCCTGGAGAAGCTCCCGCTTCTCAAGGGGACAGAAGTCCACATGACGCACATACCCTCCCCGGGTGACAGTGCGGGTCTAAGGAAGCTCGGCATACTCTTCACATCCGACCCGAAGTACCCTGGAAAGAACGTACTTTAATGAGAAACTCTTAACATATTGCAATGTATGGGAGTATGTAAGAAAATAACGATATGTCAGAAATGAAATATGACAGGAGTGACAGGCTCTTCATTGAGGGGTTCGAAAAATTCTTCACCCTCACTCCAGAGACCATAACTCCTGATGAAATAAAGAACCTGAACAGCATGACAATCCCAAGAGGGATGAAGAACCGGTATCTGGTCCATACGTCACGCTCGATAACGGTAACAACTTATATAATCCCGGTCTCTGACGGGAAAACGGTAATCTCCTACTACATATTCGACAGGAAGATGGCGGAGAAGGAACCACTTCCCCTGGTCATCTTCTTCCATGGCGGTGGCTACATCCACGCCAACATGGATTTTTACCTGACCTATCTCAAGTACTTTGCAAAGAGGATGGAATGTGCCGTCCTTCTTGTAGATTACAGGCTGGCCCCTATGTACAGGTTCCCGACAGCCAATGAAGACTGCTATGATGCTGTTCTCTGGGCGCTGGAGGGAATCAAATACTGGAAGACTGACCCTGACCGAGTCTTTTTCGCAGGTGATGGAGTCGGGGCAACACTGGCAATAACAACAACAATGCTCCTGAGAGACCGTAAGGGGCCCGTCCCGGAAGGCAACATACTCCTCTATCCGATGACTGACTGCAGACTCCGTACCCAGTCGATGGAAACATTCAAGGAGACTCCGGTTCTCACCCAGCGCATGCTGAGCTTCTATATAAAGAATTACTCAAGAGAGCCAAAGGACAGTCTATCCCCATTGATGAGTCCGCTTCTTGCCACCGACCTCACCCGCATGTCGCCAACCCTTATAATAGCAGCAGGGACGGATCCCCTTCTCGATGATGCTGTCCTCTACGGGGAAAAACTTGCAGAAAGTGGCGTAAAGAAAAAGGTCCTTATAAGCGAAAACTCAATGCACGGATTCCTTCCGTTCAAATATGCAAAGGGAAGAGAAGAAGCAGAGACAGCGATATGGCAGATGATTAACGGACGCAATGTCGAGTCCATCGAGTTCGTGAAAAAAGATATCTTCTCTGCACTCAAAAAGAAAAGGTAAACCCATTCCGACAAGACCATTTTAAAGAGGGGGGGATAGTGGTCTTTCAGAGTTAGAACAGGTTCACCCAACACCAAACTGACAAGTGGCATAAGCCATATGTCAAGAATATAATACAGAGAATTGTCAGTTTTGTTTACTAAAAATTCTTAAATTTTACAATTATTCAACAAACGTCATAAAATCTGACATAAGACATCTACAAGAAAGATGAAAGCAAGCATCCTATGACACAATGTCAGAAATGTGATTACAATAAGTGAGGAAGGAACACAATGTTAGCCATACTGCTTTTACCGAGAACCATACTTATATTATCTGCCGTAGTACCGGCAATCTTCCTGCTTGTCAAAGTATACAAAGCCGACAAACTTGAGAAGGAGAATCCTGCATTCATCCTCCTCTTAATCGTCTGTGGCATCTTCTCAACAGTCATTGCCATGATACTTGAGGAAATAGGCACATACGTCCTTTCCCTCTATTTCGATACCCCCACTCTTCTCTACAACATACTCATGTACTATGTGGTAGTAGCCGTAAGTGAGGAGACATCAAAATACATCCTGCTAAGAAAGAGGACTTACTACAGCTTCGAGTTCAACTGCCAATATGATGCAGTTGTCTATGCAGTGGCAGTATCACTTGGGTTCGCACTTTGGGAGAATATCCTGTACGTATTCCGTTACGGGCTCTCCGTTGCACTCACCCGTGCCGTCACAGCCATCCCCGGACACTGTTCATTCGGTGTCTTCATGGGAGTATGGTACGGCAAGGAGAAGCGTCATGACCTCGAAGGAGATACGGGACTCGCGGTAATATCACGGGTGCTGACACTCGTCATCCCGGTCCTTCTCCACGGAACATACGACTTCTTATGTTCCCTCAACACAGAGGAGAGCGCTCTCTACTTCCTCATCTTCATCGTGGCTCTCTTCCTGCTCTCATTCTTCATGGTGAAAAAGAAGAGTGATGAGGATGTCTACATGTGACATCCCCACCACTTGCGGCAGAAGAATTGTATTTAACATTACTCCCCTCTTTGCAGTAGCCAGCCCCATAGACAGTTTTCTTCTGCCCGCAACCTGATTATACTACCCTCACTAGGTCAAAAAATGACCTAGCTTGAAAGATTTTTCACATTTTTCAGAACAACTTTCCTATACGTGCATCTTCAATTCCGTCCAGAAATGTGTAAGCAATCTTTCCTTCACTGAACTCCCTGAGCATCAATGCTATTGCTATCTCATCATCACAGAACGGATATGGGTAGAAGGGATTGGAATAAACAACACGGCTTCCAAGTGTCACATGAGAGAGAGTCGGGGTCTGGTTGAGCTTGGTTTCCTCTCTATTGAAAGCAAATACCTCACTTATCGGATACCCCTCATCCCCGACGTATGTGACTCCCTTCTCTGTAATCACCCCACGCTCTCCTCTTATTTCTATCCTCGACGGAATAATGTAACTGTGATATTGATTTGAGGAGAAGTCAGTAATGAAGTTTTCCCCTGTCTCAAACATGACAGATGTAATCTTACGTGTATACTCTTCCATCTCTCTGCTTCTTTCGAGACCTTTTCTGCTTCCAGTTCTGAGGCATCTTTCTTTTGTCTCCAGAAGCCTTCTGACATCCTTAATCTTCTGCTCTGGGAAGAGTCCTCGCATTATCGAGGCTGCATGATGATTGTGGAGAGCAGAGAGATACACACTGTTTATCTTCCCAATCAAAGGTAAGGATGCCCTTATAGAGCCATAGAGTGGAGTATGCCAATATTGCTCAAGAGTATATCCCGGAATGAAGGAAGCTCTTTCAAGTTCCTCTTCATCAAGGAAAGAGAATGCAGTCTCGCTCAATATTCTCTCTTTCCTTCCCTCTAATTCTATAAGAAGCGGGAGAAAACCATTACTTCCTCTTGCCACAATAACACCATCATGATTATAAGAAAGCGCCTCATTAAGGCTTGTAGTAGCATTATAACCAAGAGCCGAGAGTTCTTTACTCTTCTCCTCCCGTCGCGTATATACCGATGATATCTTAAACTCATCCTTAAGGGAGTTCGCTACATGCATATAAAACTCTGCCCGCCATCCGGTTCCGCACAACACAAAGCTTGTCATTTATTCCTCCTGATTCAAGTATAGGCCAATAATGAGCAAAAAGCGGGAAATTATCCTATCTTAAGAACAAAACTTGAACACAACCAGATTAAGGTCAGGTTCAAGTATCATCGATTGTTACACAAAATACCAAACCAGCATGTCCAAATAAAAACATGTTCAAAATGCTCTTTTTGAGAGTTCGCCATCCAATAGTGGGTGGTTTTTTATTGAGCAAAGTTATCGCCCATCTCTCCAAAGCACCTCTTTTCTGCGCCTTTAATGCAATTATATCATGCACACTAGGTCAAAAAATGACCTAGTAATTCAAATTTTTCAACTTTTTTGTCCTGATTCCTTAATTTGATTATCCGAAAATTAAACAGGATTATTCTGAATAATTTTTCAGAGAATTATTATTCAGAGACTTGGCAGAAGCTTTTCACTCGTTTAAGATGAGAATCAGAAAAGGAGACAATATGTTCATCGGAAGAGAGAAGGAGCTTGCGTTACTCAAAGAAGAGCTTGGACAGTGGAAGAGGAAGACCGCTGTTCTTGTTTACGGAAAACGCAGGGTCGGGAAGTCAACATTAATCAGGGAAGCTGCCAAGTCGTTTGATGGCATCGTCATAAGTCATCTCTGTGTATCGAGTACATTTGAAGGCAATATGGAATTGCTCTACAGGAGCGTATCAGAAGGATTATCTCTCCCTCCTATCCGTTTCGACTCAATCTTCTCAATGTTCGACTATCTGGGGAAACTTGATAAGAAGATTCTTCTTATAATAGACGAATATCCGTATCTCAAGGAGAGCGGAAAGAGAAATGAAGTGGATTCATATATGCAGAGAGTAATCGATTTTCTACCGGAAAATATCAAACTTATACTCTGTGGATCCTACATCACAATGATGAAAGAACTCCTCATGGAAGATAATCCCCTTTTCGGGAGATTCTCCCTCCTGGTTCACCTGAGAGAGTTCGATTACTACGAGTCTTCCCTTTTTTATCCAAATCTCCCAGTCAGAGATAAAATTGCCTTCTATGCCGTATTCGGAGGCTCTCCGTATGTCCTGGGGTATATTGACTATGATAAGCCCCTAAGGGACAACATCATAAGCCTCCTCTTATTTGAGAATGGGATTATCAGATCCCACATTGAGAATGTTATGCTGAGGGAAATCAGAAAATCCTACGACGCCAGGATTCTTGAAACTATCAAGAACGGGAAGAAGAGATACTTTGAAATCAGGGACCATATAAGTATGAAAGAAACCGGCCTTCTCGATAAGCAATTGAAGATTCTTCTCGATATGGAGACAATCAGGAAAACCGAGCCCATAAACAGGAAGAATGACAAGAAGAAACAGTTTTATGAGATAGCTGATAATCTCATCCGTTTCTATTTCTCCTTCATCTTCGGCTCAGCAGGCACTATAGCAAGAATCAACGAAGACCAATATTATGACAGGATTGTCAGCAAGGCTCTTGAAGACTTTATCTCGAAGCGGTTCGAGGAGATTGTCCTCCAGTATTTCCACAGAATGTCAGGAAAGGGGAAATTCATGGAGGTAGAAGACTATGGCACCTACTGGTACGATGATCCGGCTACCAAGACCAATGGGGAATTCGATTGTGTAATCAAAAGGACAGGGAATTTCTATGACTTCTACGAATGCAAGTATTATACTAAGCCTATGTCCCTCACTGAATGCAATAAGGAGAGAGATCAGCTTCTAAATATAAAAGGAATAGAAGTGGCAAGAACAGGCTTTGTCTCCTCTTCCGGCTTTGATTTCACCAATACGGAAGACTATATTCTGATCAGTGGCGATGACTTGTACCGGCCATAATTTCCATCCACTCCAACTTCTATGTGGCCCTGAGATAATGGGCAATAAAAAACCCCACATGGCAAAAAGGAGGAAACCATACGTGGGGAACAAAAGGAGGTTACTAAAACCGAACGATTATCATTTTCGATTTCTTGCAGAGAATATACTCAGATTGAAAAAGAATGTAAACAGTTTTTTCAAAAATTTTCTGATTTTTTTAATATTTGTCCTGTATTCTCTTGTTTAAGAAAGAATTATATAAATGAAAATCGGTATTTTCCTAATTTAAGAGTCCC
Organism: bacterium; assembly: GCA_963640795.1. Classification (GTDB taxonomy): domain Bacteria; phylum Spirochaetota; class Spirochaetia; order Sphaerochaetales; family Sphaerochaetaceae; genus Ornithospirochaeta. Next base: position 22,440 of record CAVIAZ010000012.1, read on the forward strand.
GGTTTCCCGGGACTGTATCTTACTTCTTTTTCTTATACTTCACATGAAGGAGTTCGTGTTCCCTTCCCTCCAGAAGACGTGAGTAGAGGGCACTCACACTCGGGTTCTCCTCAGAGTGTCTTATACTCATCATCCTGTCAGTCTCATATAATCCGCTTCCCCTCTCCTTTCTGACATCAGCATGGACAAAGGGCTGGCCACCACCTGAGACACATCCTCCCGGGCATGCCATGACTTCGATTATATCGAACTTCTCACCGTCTTTAAGACGCTCTAAAAGTTTCTCGGTATTCATAAGACCGGAGACGACACCAAGCCTGAGTTCAACCCCGTCCTCTGTTGTTATATTGAAGACCTTGGTTCCCTCATTTCCTCTCTCGCCTTCGTTTGCTATCTTCATGAGGGATGAGCGTGATTTATCATTTATGACATTCCTGAGGACTGCCTCTGTCACACCTCCTGTCACACCGAAGATTACTCCGGCACCTGAAGAATAATCATACGGATGGTCAACCGGTTCGCCTTCAAGATCAGAGAGAAGGATTCCTGCTTCCTTGAGCATATGTGTCAGTTCTTCTGTTGTGATAACAGCATCGACATTGCTCTCTCCATTCTTCGACTTGAACTCATCTCTCTTTGCCTCAAACTTCTTTGCGGTACACGGCATTATTGCAACGCTGAAGAGTTTCTTGCCTTCCTCCCGTCTCTCCTCTTTTATAATGGAGGCGAACATCTGCATTGGAGAACGGCATGATGAGACATTGTCGAGAAGTTCCGGATGCCTCTTCTCACAATACTGTATCCAACCCGGGCAGCATGATGTGATTATAGGAAGGTTCTTCTTTTCCTTGAGGCGTTCCAGGAACTCCCTGCTCTCCTCAATTACAGTTACATCGGCACCGAATGAAGTGTCATAGACTTCGTCAAAGCCCATCTTCCTCAGAGCAGCAAAAACAAGTGGAGAGACATCCTTTCCCTCTTCGATATTATTCAGGTTACCAAGAGCAACTCTGACAGCAGGAGCAACCTGGACAACTGTCTTCGTATCCTTGTCCTCAAGTGCATCCCAGACACGCTGGATATCACTCTTAGTCGTGATTGCACCTGTCGGGCAGGCAGCAGCACACTGTCCGCAGCCAACGCAGTCAGTCTCGCTGAGTGGCTTACCGAAAGCTGTTGAAATGACCATCCGGCTTCCGCGGTAGGCAAAATCTATTGCGCCCACATTCTGCACTTCGTGACATGTTCTCACACAGTCACCACAAAGGATACATTTACCCGAATCAAAGACGATGCACTCTGAAGAGTTGGTTACCCTCTCCGTCTCTGCACGGTTGGGGAACCGCACTCCGTCTATATTGAATCTCACTGCAATATCCTGGAGCTTACATGCCTTGTTGTTGACACATGTCGTACAGTCCCTGCAATGGTTGGCAAGAAGAAGTTCAAGGATATTCTTTCTGTACTTCCTGAGCCTCTGGGTGTTCGTTTTTATGCTCATCCCAGCTTTCGGAGGAGTCGAGCAGGCTGCATAGAGACTCCCTTTCTCGTCCTCGACCATGCACATACGGCATGCACCGTAAATGGAAAGGTCCGTATGATAGCAGAAGGTCGGGAGTTTGACCCCGGTCTTCCTTATCAGCTGAAGCATGTTCTTCTCCCCGCTGATTGCTACAGGTATACCGTCTACATACATATATTCTGTGTTAGTCATCTTAAGCCTCCCTTACAGCACCGAACTTACATGTCTCGATACAGCTTCCACAGCGTATACACTTCGAGAGGTCAATAAGGAACGGCTCCTTGACCTTTCCGCTGATAGCCCCGACAGGACACTTCCTTGCACATGCCGAGCATCCCTTACATGTAAGCGGGTCTATGTAGATTTTCTTGAGTTTCTGGCACTGCCCCGCAGGACACTTCTTTTCATTGACGTGTGCGATATACTCATCCCTGAAGTTTCTGATTGTACTGACAACAGGATTAGGTGCAGACTTACCCAGTCCGCAGAGAGCAGTGTGGGAAATGGTGTCACTGAGTTCTTCAAGAAGCTCTATGTCACCTTCCTTTCCGTTACCGTCAACTATGCGCTCCAAAACCTCAAGCATCCTCTTTGTGCCTTCCCTGCACGGGACACACTTTCCGCAGCTTTCACTCTGGGTGAAGTGCATGAAGAAACGTGCAACCTCAACCATGCATGTATGGCTGTCCATGACTACAAGACCGCCCGATCCTATCATGGCACCTATCTTCTTGAGGTTGTCGAAGTCGAGAGGAAGATCAAGCTGGTCCTTTGTAAGACATGCCCCTGACGGACCTCCAATCTGGACAGCCTTGAACTCTCCGTCACCTCTCATTCCTCCGCCGATATCGAAGATAATCTTTCTGAGAGTAGTTCCCATCGGGACCTCAATAAGACCTGTGTTCGTAATGTTTCCAGTAAGTGCGAATGCCTTTGTTCCTGGAGAGGTTGCAGTCCCTATTGTCAGATACCAGTCTGCCCCCTTGGAGATTATCTGCGATACTGTTGCGAATGTCTCGACATTGTTGAGGACTGTCGGAGAATCGAAGAGTCCGTGCTCCGTAGTACGCGGTGGTTTTACACGCGGAAAGCCTCTCTTTCCTTCAATTGAAGCAGTAAGAGCAGATCCTTCACCACATACGAAGGCTCCGGCACCCTTTGCAATATGTATGGTGAAATTAAAACCGCTTCCGAGAATATTCTCACCCAGGAGCCCGATTTCATTTGCCTGGTCAAGGGCTCTCTGGAGTCTCCTGACAGCCAGCGGGTACTCAGCCCTTACGTAGATATAACCCTCCTCGGCTCCAACAGCACGACCGGCAATCATCATACCTTCAATCATTCTGTGGGGGTCACCCTCCATGATTGACCTGTCCATGAATGCACCCGGATCTCCTTCGTCTCCGTTACATACCACATATTTCTTCTCGCCCCGGGCCCTTTTTACCTGCTCCCACTTCTTACCTGTGGGGAACCCTCCGCCTCCACGGCCACGGAGAATCGATTTCGACACCTCAGAGATGATTTCATCCTGGTTCATGTCAAAGAGAGCCTTCTCGAAGGCTTCATAGCCTCCAATGGCTATGTATTCATATATGCTGTCGGCATCAATTCTTCCGCAATGTTCAAGGACGACTCTTGTCTGCTGCCTGTAGAAGGGAATCTCCTCCTGCTTGCGGTAGACCTGACCGTTAATCTTATAGCTGAGACGCTCAATACATTCATTGTTCTTTATTGTCTTCTCGACAATTTCAGCACAGTCCTCAAGCTTGACTTTGGTATAGAGCCAGCCCTCCGGCTCGATTCTCACAAGCGGGCCCATCTCGCAGAAGCCGTGGCATCCACTCTTCTTGAGTCCGACCTCATTGTCGTGAGGTTCTTTCTCAAGAGTGACGGAGACATATAATCCATTCTCCTCCATGAGACGCTTTAGCTCGTCATATATCTTCAAAGATCCGCCGGCAACACACCCCGTACCTCCGCAGACAATGACCTTCCTCGTCTGGTTGATATATCCATTCTTGAGATCCTCTCTCAGTTTTGAGAGGGCTTTTCTGGTTTTAAGTACGCTCATCTTCCTCCCTCCTTTACCTTGAGGCCGTATATAATTTCCATAGCCTTATCGGGTGTCATGGCAGGATGAACCTCATCATTGAGTGTCATTACGGGAGCCAGCCCGCATGCCCCCAGGCATGAGACAGTCTCGATTGTGAAGAGCTGGTCATCTGTTGTCTTCTTCTTGTCTGTGACCCCGAGCTCGGAGCGAACTCTCTCCAGGATAGGAACAGAGCCCCTGACATGACATGCTGTGCCGTCACAGAATTTGATGACATACTTTCCTTTCTTCTCGAGTGAGAAATTCTCGTAGAAGGTTGCTACCGAGTAGATACGTGCCTCACTCATATTGAGCTTGTCTGCCAGGTAAGGAAAGATCTCCTCTGGAAGATAATGATAATGTTCCTGAACAGTCTGAAGGATGGCAATTATGGAAGACTGCTTTTCCCCGCATTTCTTTACGGCAGCCTCAACGATTGAATAATCAAATGAATCTGACATCTTTTTCCTCTCTTTTTTGCCGATTGAAGTAATTTTAACAGTAAAAAGAGGAAATATGATAGCTAAAAAACAAGAATAAGATAATTTTCTATCGTTATCACATGCAGTAATCCTGTATGTAGTCAGCAAAGAACGGCA
>CAVIAZ010000013.1:0-25009 GCA_963640795.1 bacterium
CACTATTGTGAGCTTAGTTATCTGACTTTACTCTCTCGTCGCCTTCGTTGAGAAGCTTCTCGAGGAGGTTAGCCGGATCCTTGAATCTCTCGAGCATAATCATAGCTGCAATGACATATGGCTTATAGGAAGCCTGCTTGTAGAGTGGTTCAATGTATCTGTCGAAGACTGAAGCATCAACCTCACCTTCCTTACATGATACGCCAGTGATGTCAGCAGGGAGACAATGCAGATAGAGAGCCTTTCCGTCTTTTGTCTTAGCCATCATCTCTTCTGTGCAAGCCCAGTTCTTGAACTTAGCGTTGTTCTCAAGACATCTCTTCTCAAGAGCATCGAGTTCATCAAGCTTCTTCTCCTGGACGAGCTTTGTTCTCTCTTCCATGACAGCATATGGAGCCCATGACTTCGGATAAACAATATCAGCATCCTTGAATGCTTCTTCCATTGTTGTAACCTTCTTGAATGAACCGCCTGTCTTAGCTGCATTCTTCTTTGCAACTTCTTCACACTCTGGCATTACATCATAGCCTTCCGGGTGAGCGAGGACAACGTCCATACCGAATCTTGTGAAAAGTCCGATGACACCCTGAGGAACTGAGAGCGGCTTACCATATGAAGGAGAATAAGCCCATGTCATAGCAACCTTCTTGCCCTTGAGGTTCTCAACGCCACCGAAGTAGTTGATAACAGAGAGCATGTCTGCCATTGTCTGGGTCGGGTGGTCAATATCACACTGGAGGTTGACGATGGTAGGTCTCTGCTCGAGGATACCCTTGTCATATCCTTCCTGTACACTGTCTGCAACTGTCTTCTGGTATGTGTGTCCCATACCGATATACATATCGTCTCTGATTCCGATGATATCAGCCATGAAGGAGATCATGTTAGCTGTCTCTCTGACTGTTTCACCATGAGCAATCTGGCTCTTCTTCTCATCAAGGTCCTGAACTTCAAGTCCGAGAAGGTTACATGCAGATGCAAAAGAGAAACGTGTTCTTGTTGAATTGTCACGGAATACGGAGATGCCGAGGCCAGAGTCAAATACTCTTGTTGAGATGTTATTCTCTCTCAATCCTCTGAGAATCTCAGCTACTTCAAAAACAGCTGCAATTTCATCATCTGTCTTGTCCCATGTGAGATAGAAATCGTTTAGATACATCTTGGAAATATCTAAGCCTCTGAGCTTAGCTATTCTGCTTTTAATTTCTGATTTTGTCTTCTTAGCCATAGTTTGGCCCTCCATTTTTTTGGTACATCAATAATCTATCATTAAAGAAATGAGTTAGCAAGCATAATTGTTGCGTTTTGTTGCAAAATCTTAATTAAAAGCAGAGAAGCACTCTACCTTTACCCAATCATCTTTCCAATCTTACATTCATGCTTCCTCGTCTTCTTATTGTAAGAATATTGGCTGTGTACTCCCTAATACCTCTCCTCTCTTATCTGTTTGATAGCATACTTTTTGTACTTGAGCTTCAAACAAGAGCAGAGTTAGGTCTAGCGATTATATGCGTCCCTTCCTTTCATTGGACACCTGTCATACCACTCTTGGTCATCTCAAATTCTACCTCATATTTAGCAATACTTCTCACAACTCTTGTAAAATATATTTACCTCAGAGGTAAATTCAAATTGACATCATCCCCTGCATCCATTACCATTGATTTACCTTAGAGGTAAATGTTTAGGAATGTATTTTGGTTATCACATACAAGAACAGAAAATTGGAGAAGATTTGTACAGACGCCCGGAGCGCAGAAAAATCTTTTGGCAGGGAAATGGCCTGTAAAATACATCAGCGCCGTTGCCGACTCTGTGGAATTACTGGTCAGGTACCATATTGGAAGATGCCACCTTTTGTCGCAAAACAGAAAAGGCGAATACGCCATGGATTTGGTTCAGCCCTACAGGTTGATATTTGAAGTGAACAGAGATGAAATCCAGATAGCAAATATTCTGGAAATTGTCGATTATCATTAAAGAGGTAACACTATGTTGAACAGCCGTACTTATATCGCAACTCCCCCCGGAGCAACAATCAAAGAACAACTGGAAGAAAGAAACATGAGTCAGAAAGAGTTTGCCACAAGAATGGGAATGTCTGAAAAACATGTGAGCAAATTGATAAACGGAGAGGTGATTTTGACTCCTGAAACAGCATACAAGCTAGAGATGGTACTTGAAGTCCCTGCCAAGTTCTGGAATGGCCTTGAAGCTTTATACAGAGAGCTGGAGGTGAAGGTTAAGATGGAAAATGCGATGGATACTGACATAGAGCTCTCAAGGAAATTTCCATACAGTGAGATGGCTTCTTATGGGTGGGTCCCTAAAACCGGTATTCAGAAAGAAAGAGTGGTTAATTTAAGAAAATTCTTCGGAGTAGTTGAACTCTCTTTTATTGAAAACACTGTAATTACAAGAATCGCCCAGAGGAGACTGGCAATTACAGAGAAAAGCGACCTTGCTCTCATAGCATGGGTCCAGGAGGCAAAGATAAAGGCCAGAGGGGTCGAGACGGCGGAATTCAATGTCAGAAATCTCAAATCAATCATTCCCGATATCCGCAAGATGACATTGATGAATGCCACCGAGTTCTGCCCAGTGCTGAAGAAAAGCCTTGCATCCTGTGGAGTTGTTCTTGTCTTCATTCCTCATCTGAAAGGTTCGTTCCTGCACGGAGCTACATTTGTAGACGGAAACAGGTTTGTGGTAGGACTTACAACAAGAGGGAAAGACGCAGACAGATTCTGGTTCAGCCTCTTTCATGAACTAGCTCATATCATCCTGGGGCACACCAAAAAAACAGAAGGAACCAGCGAAGATGATGAAAGGGAAGCTGACAGGTGGGCTGAGGAAGCACTAATTGATTCCATGTCATTTGCGGATTTCTTAAAAAAGTCAGATTTCACAAAAGAAAGCGTCATCAGATATGCCGACAAGATAAAAATTGCCCCGGGGATAGTGGTAGGAAGAATGCAGCAGGAAGGAATTATCAGACACAATATGCTGAACGAACTCAAAACTCAGTACACAATTCTCTCTGATACCTAATCTCTTTGCTCAAACAGCCGGGATCCTGTTTCTCGGCTGAAATTCCATCTTACTCAAGTTCTACTGCCCAGTCTCCTCTCTTTCTGACTTCCCCGATAACCCTGACATAGTCTTCGTTATAATTACTTACAAATACAGAAGCATCCTCTTTCGGCATTGTCAGGAGGAGCCCTCCGCTTGTCTGAGGATCAACTGCAAGGTCCTTCATGTTCTGGCTCAATCCCGGCGAGAATCTCACATAGGGGGCAACATAATCGAGGTTATGGTACATTCCCTCGGGAAGGAAGCCGAAACGTGCAAGTTCAAGTGCTGTAGGAAGCACAGGAAGGGATGAAGAGTCAATAACAAGTGTCACACCCGAACCGTTAGCAACCTCCGTACTGTGTCCCATAAGGGAAAATCCTGTTATATCTGTTGCAGCATGTACCCTCAGACTCCGGGCAGTGTCGCGGGCCCTTTTATTGAGTCTTGTCATTGAGTCAACTGCAGCCTTTACGGCTTCCTCTTCTGCTTCATGTCCTTTGTTAGCGGTATTGATGATTCCTACTCCCAATGCCTTTGTAAGGATTATGACATCACCCTCTTTTGCTCCGGTATTTGACCATATGTCATCCTTTTTCATGAATGATGTCACACAGAGTCCGTATTTTGGTGTCGGGTCGGAGATTGTATGGCCACCGGCAATAACGGCACCAGATTCCCTGACCTTCTCTATCCCTCCCCTGAGAATCTGATCCATCACGCTGAGGTCCAGACAGGACGGAAAGCACAGAAGATTCATAGCCACATTGGGCTCTCCGCCCATTGCGTAGATATCACTCAAGGCATTTGCTGCCGCAACCTCACCAAAGGTGAACGGGTCGTCCACCATCGGTGGAAAGAAATCTACGGTCTGCACAGAGACTATGTCATCTGTCACTTGATAGACAAGCGCATCATCTGCACTCTCAAAGCCCTCAAGAAGTCTATCCGAGTGCATAACAGGCAGGTTATCTATAACACTATGCAACAATGACGGGGGAAGCTTTGCTGCGCATCCGCTTGTCTTCACCATCTCCGTCAGTCTTTTACTGCTCTTCTCCATATATCCTCCTGTATTTACCATTTTCCAGGATAAATACACCCTCCAGATATTCATTAACCATTTCAGAAGAAAAAGGGAGAGAAAAGAAAGCCGCAGTGCCACACGAGGACGACAATACCCTCGGAACAGGCTTGAGGCTGCAATTCTCTCCTAGCTTCTTTTTGAAAAGCAACGCCCCATAGTGGTTATGGAACGTTGCGACATAACTTACTTTTTCAGTGTGATTGTCCACTCTCCGTCCTTCTCTTTCGAAGAAGCATTATAACCCATTGCGGATGCAAAGCGGGAAATATTTTCAAACGGAACCCTGTTATCTACAAGAACAGTCACGCCGTCCGGGCTCTCTTTCAGAGCACGCTTTGTGTTGATGACAGGCTCTGGACAGCTGAGTCCTCTGCAATCTATCTCTTTCATCTCAATTCTCCTTTCTCTTAGAGTTAATAAGACCGATGACAACTGCAATCACGATACCTGCAATCACAGCAATCTTTCCGTATGTGTTCGGACCGTTGTCTGTTGCATTTCCTGCCAGGCCGAAGTTATGGACGAATGCAGCACCGACAAGAAGTCCCAATACTGTGACAGCACTGTCAGATGAACCTTCACCAGCCATGACAAGCTGTCTGAGAGGGCATCCTCCGAGAAGGACAGATGCAAGTCCGACAAGGAACATACCGAGGAAGTTCCATACCTGGTTGGTCTGAGCAACAGGCTGGCCAGAGAAGCTGAGGGTGAAGTTACCTGTGATAAGGTTTCCGACCAGAGCAGCCAGGAAGATTGCAAGTGAACCGAAGAAGAGTGTGCTATCCTGAACAAGGATAAGGTCCCTTATTCCGCCTGCCATGCAAAGTCTTGTTCTCTGTGCCATGATACCGACAATGAGGCCGGCAGCAAGTGACATGATGATTGGTGCATGCATGCTGCCAGGTCCCTTCTCGCTGAAGACGAAGAGTGATGGTACTGCAACAAAGAGGATAAAGAGAATAACGTTGACTGAAGGAAGCATAGCTCCTTCAAGCTTATTCTGCTTATAAGCTCTTCCAAGGGAGAAACCCTTCTGGAGGAAGAGACATCCCACGAAGATACCGCATGCGAAGCCAATCAGGGCTACAAGTGCATTGAGGTCACCACCAGCAAGTCTCAGGACCATTCTGAGCGGGCATCCGAGGAAGGAGAGAGCTCCAACCATAACGAAGAAGCCGAGAATGAATCTTGTGAAAGGTGCTGAACCACCACGTGGCTTGAACTCACCCTTGCAGAGGGCAATGATGAATGACCCGAGTACGATTCCGATGATTTCCGGTCTTACATATTGTACAACACCAGCATTATGGAGCTTCAATGCACCCGCTGTGTCACGGACAAAACATGCGATACAGAATCCCATGTTCTTTGGATTGCCGAATGCAGTCAGAATAACTGCGAGGGCACCGACAATTAATCCCGCAATGGCAAGATTACGTTTCTCTTTTGTGAATTTCATGTTTTTATCCCTGCCGACTATTCTTCCATAATATTTTCAAAAAAACAATGACTTTTTATTCTTTTATGTTTTGCTCTGTGTTATCATCCTGTCATGCGAAGAATCTATCTCGATAATGCGGCAACATCCTTTCCGAAGGCTCCTGGAGTCGGGGATGCAATGAAGAATTTCATTGAAAACGGAGTGGTAAATCCTAACCGTACCGAAAGTGCTCTTTCCTTCTCCCTTTTCTCTACCATCTACTCCCTCAGGGAGATGATATGCTCCCTCTATTCATATAATCACCCGGAGACGATATGCTTCACAAACAATGTCACAGAGGCTTTGAATCTCGTAATAAAGGGACTCTTGAAGAAGGGCGACCATGTCATAATATCATCAGGGGAGCACAATGCAGTCATGAGGCCGCTCGTGCAATGCCAAATCGAGTATTCGCTCATTCCGTCGGACAGAAAAGGATTCAATGACTACTCTACACTTGAAAGTCTTTTGAGAGAAAACACAAAGGCTGTCATAATATGCCATGCAGGTAACGTAAGCGGATGCGTGCAAAATCTCGACAGAGTGAGTGATTTCACAAGAAAACACAATCTTCTGTTCTTCCTTGATGATGCCCAATCCTCCCCGTTTGTTCCTGTCAGCATGGAGAAACAGAATCTCACCGGAATATGCTTCACATGCCACAAATCCTTCCTCGGCCCGGAAGGGGTCGGAGGGGTACTATTGAAGCGTGAAATTGCCGATATCATCCCACCTCTCGTGAGTGGCGGGACCGGAAGTGAGAGCGACAGCATCCTCATTCCATCAACACTGCCTGACAGATTGACTGCAGGGACGGAGAACCTACCGGGTCTTGTCGGGACAAAGACAGCTCTTGAATATACACTTAATAATCTTGAAAGGCTGAAAGAGAACTCCAGGAAAATGACAGAGCGCCTTATGGAAGGGATTGCGGAAATACAATCATTGAGGATAGTGGGAGCCGGAATTGACGACCCGAGAAGCAGCGTAGTATCTGTTGTATCATCAAAGCATGACATAGCCGGGGTTTCTTCCCTTCTTCTCGAAAGGGGAAACATTGAAACCCGTGTCGGCCTTCATTGTGCGCCTATGGCCCACAAGGCACTTGGAACATTCCCATCCGGGACACTGAGGTTCTCTCCCGGGCCATTTACTACAAGGGACGAAATAGAGACAACGATAAACATACTAAAGGAAATAGAAAATGAAGATTGAATATTATCCTATACTACTTGAAGCATTAAGAAATGGTGATGTGGAGAGGCACACATCAAATGATGGGGCATATGTCGAAATCATCCAGAACGGAACGACTCTCTATTCTGATTCTCCCTCACCTATCAAAGAATACAGGGTTGAGTATATCAAAACAGAACCCCATATTGTGATTTTCGGAGCCGGCCATGTATCGAAGGCCCTCTATGAAAGCGCACGTCTTCTCTCAATGGAAGTGACTGTGATTGATGAAAGGGCAGAAACAGCCAACAGAGAGAGGTTTCCCCAGGCTGAAGTCATATGCATGCCCTATGATGAATTCTTCTCATCATCTCACTCATTCTTCAGGCCCTACTTCGTAATAATGACTCACGGACACGCGTACGACAGCAAAGCACTCGAATGGTGCCTCAAAGAGCCTTCCTCATACATCGGCATGATAGGAAGCAAAGGCAAGGTAGCAGCAACCTACCAGAAGATGCTCGATAAGGGTTTTACACAGTCCGAACTCGACTTTGTCCACTCCCCTGTCGGCCTCAAGATAGGTGCCGTTACACCTGAGGAGATAGCTATATCGATTCTTGCTGAAATCATATCTGTGTTCAGAAGTGTGAAAACCGCTTTCACTCTCTCCCCATCGTACATTGAATCGGTAATCGGGAAAAAGGGAGTCTGTGCCCGCATAATAGAGAAAACGGGTTCTGCTCCGCGGGCCATCGGCTCGGAGCTCTTCTACTCTGAAAGAGAAGATAAATTCTATGGCACAGTCGGAGGTGGAGCCGTTGAAAAGGCTACTGAAGACGAATGCAGAAGAATATGGAAAAGCGGTGAGAAGAACAGGACTATCCACTACAATCTCTCGGCAAAGGGAGACCTCAGCATGATATGTGGCGGTGATGTCGACATGCTCTTCTCACGTGTCGAGTAAGTCAGAGGATTTTCTCCACCTCATCAAGGTCACTCTCTGTCGTTGACCATGATGTGCAGAAGCGGACAACAGAACGACCATTGTCATATCTTCCCCAGCGCTCGAAGACTATCTTTTCTTTGAGCGTTTTGATTTTAGTGTCATCCATGATGAAAAAAAGCTGGTTAGTAGGACTCGGCCATGCTTCCTCATAGCCCTTCTCTGCCATGATTTCTTTAAGGCGGAGTGCCCTCTTTATGCCTATTTCCCCCAGGGAAAGGTAATAGTTATCTCTGAAGAGAGTATCGAACTGGAGGCCCAGGAGCCTTCCCTTGGCAAGAAGTGCACCCTCCTCTTTCTTCATCTGCTTGAAGTTAGCGGGAACTATGGCATTTTTGATTACAACAGCTTCTCCGATTATTGCACCGCACTTGGTACCTCCGATATAAAACGCATCGGCCACCTCTGCTATTTCAGGAAGTGTCACATCATTTTCAGGAGAAGCAAGAGCATACGCAAGTCTTGCCCCGTCAATGAAGAGATAGAGAGAGTATGCTGTGCATATATTCCTGATGGCAACAAGTTCCTTCTTCGAGTAGATTGTACCTATCTCCGTCGGTTGTGATATATACACCATCTTCGGTGTGACAAGAGCCTCCTTGGGCTCACTGTCCATATATTCCTCCATATATGAAGAGAGGCTCTCCGGTGCTATCTTCCCGTCTTTTTCCCTGAGTGCAATGACCTTGTGGCCGGTGTATTCGATTGCCCCTGCCTCATGAACGTTTATGTGTCCGGTCCGGGCAGCAATCACTCCCTCGCACCGACCGAGAAGCGTGCTTATGACAAGCTGGTTCGTCTGTGTTCCTCCCGCCACAAGAGACACTGTTACATCATCTCTCTCGAGGGCAGCCTTTATCTTCTTCTCGGCAGAGAGTGTGTATTCATCATTGCCGTACCCGGACTCTGGGGTGTTATTCTCTTCAATAAGGCGCTCAAGAATCTTCGGCGCCATTCCGTTATTGTAATCACATTCAAATGAAACCATGGCCCCCATTGTAGACAGAAGAAGGACGTTTGAAAAGAAATCTCCCACCCCGTCATCACAGGGCAGGAGATATCACTCTCAGCTGAGGGTTGCATCCTTAAGCCGGGAATAGAGGAAGCCGTTCTCCGCATAGAGTTCAAAGGTTCCTGTAACTGTTATCTCGGAGCCGACCTCAGGATAATCATCCGGGTAGGTATTCTCTCCCTTCAGGACGAATTCAAATCCCTGTGCACAGCAGGATGATGCATCTGCTACTACGCACGCATAGGTCTTCTCCTTTGTCTTCGAATCCTCATAGACAGTGAATGTCCCGTTCATCTTTATGGTCTTTCCAAGGTAATTACCCGGGTTATTCGTCATGTTATAAGCCTCCGAGTATGCCATTGTGCTGCTGAGCATAGTCATATCAACATCGACATCTGAAGCAGCTGTACTCTCCCCGTCACCGCAGGACACAGCCAACATCATAAGTAAAACCATCAATACCAAATACACTAATTTTTTCATTTTCTTACACCTCCGATAAATGAGCCCAATATCCAGGAAAGGGCAAAAGCTATGAGCTGCACAGCGACAATCGTAGAGCCGACCGGAGTGCCTGCCAGAATTGAAAACAGGATACCGGTCAGGGAACAGACAACAGAAAGCACTGCAGCAGATACTGTCACGCTCAGAAAACTCTTGAAGAGTCTCATTGCAGAAAGAGCGGGGAAAATCACAAGGGCGGAAATCAGGAGCGAACCCACAAGGTTCATCGCAAGCACGATTATCACAGCAACAATGACGGCAATGAGAAGATTATAAAGTTCCGCTCTTGTCCCCGTCGCCCTGGCAAAATTCTCATCAAATGTCACAGCAAAAATCTTGTTGTAGAAGAGTACGAATACAGCAACCACAACCACCGACATAACAACACAAATCCAGACATCAGCCTTTGAAAGCGTCAGAATCGAAGTCGAGCCGAAGAGCGTGCTACAGACGTCTCCCGAGAGATTTGTTGAGGACGAAAATTTATTCAAGAGAAGATATCCGACTGCAAGTGACCCGACCGAGATGATTGCGACTGCCGCATCTCCCTTGATCTTCGTATTCTGTCCGGTCCTGAGGAGTAGCACTGCTGCAATCACTGTGATAGCCATAACAAGTGGAATGTCATTCGTGACCTTCAATATTGTGGCAATTGCAGTTGCACAGAATGCCACATGAGAGAGTCCGTCTCCGATAAATGAGAATCTCTTGAGAACGAGTGTCACTCCAAGAAGTGACGAACACAGCGCAATCAGGACACCGACTATCAGAGCATAACGCACAAAAGGATAAGTAAGATAGAAGGATAATTTATCAATAACAGCAATCATAGTGTCTCTCCTCCCTTTCCTGTACTTCTGATGTATTCCTCCTTCGTAGCGAAGAAGATCTCCTTCCCTATATGGAGGATATGGCTTGAATACCTGAGAGCAGCAGAAATATCGTGTGAAATCATGATGATTGAAATCTTATCCCTGCTGTTCAGTTCCTCAATAAGGCTGTACATTTCTGCAGTAACCTTCGGGTCAAGTCCCGATACAGGCTCATCCATAAGAAGAATCTTCCGTGTTGCACATAGTGCCCGGGCAAGGAGTACCCTCTGCTGCTGCCCGCCGGACAGTTCCCTGTAGCAGCGTCCGGAGAGATTTGTAATATGCATCCTCTCCATAGACTCCTTAGCCAGCTGTTTCTCTTCCCTTGTGTAGAACGGTCTGAGCCCACAGCGTCCCTGACATCCGGAGAGAACAATCTCCTTCACAGACGCTGGAAAGTCCTTCTGCACCACAGTCTGCTGGGGAAGGTACCCGATTGTATTTTTCTCAAGTCCGTCACCGTAGATGATTTCTCCGCTTATCGGAGCCTGCAGTCCGAGAATGGTCTTCATTAAAGTACTTTTTCCCGAACCGTTTTCTCCGACGATGGAAAGATAATCACCCTCGGAGACCTCAAAATTAATGTTCTCAAGAACTGCCTTCCTGTCATAACCGACAGAAAGGTTCCTGCAAATCAATTCAGCCATCTTCTCTCTCCTAGTTCAGCGCCTCTCTCAATACAGAGAGGTTCTTCTCCATGATGGAGATATAAGTCTCGCCGTTCTCCACGTCTTTCATAGTTGTGGACTGCATTGAGTTCATGGAGAGAATCTTCTGATTCTTCTTCTCTGTATTCCCAATAATAGTCTCTGCAATCCTGTGCTTTGTCCCGTCAATGGTCATGACATACGGAAGGGACAGTTCATCCACCTTGCGTGCAAGGAATGAGACTGTCTCAAAGCTTGCCTCTGTCTCTGCCGAGCAGCCCATGAATGCGGCATAATACTCAAGGCCGTAATCATCAGTAAGATACCTGAAGGGGAAACGGTCCCCGAAGAGAACTGTCTTTCTCTCAGCCCCGCTGACAACCTTTTCATACTCCCCGTCAAGTGCAGAGAGCTTCTCAATATAATTTTCTCCGTTGACGGAGTATGACTCTTTGTGCTCCGGATCAATTTCAGCAAGGGCATCTGCTATCACACGGACGAACTTCTCTGCATTTCTCAGTGAGAGCCAGACATGCTCGTCATATTCTTCCTCTTCATGCTCCGACTCGTCTTCCTCATGGTCATGGTCCTCACCTTCCATTCCCTCAACAGCTTCCTCTTTCTTTGCATCCTCACCCAGGACTTCCAGAAGATTTATGACTTTCATTCCACTCTTTCCGGCATTCTCGAGTGCAGCATCCACCCATCCGTCAGATTCTCCCCCGACATAGATAAAGAGGTCGCAGTTTGAAATTCTGATTATATCATCAACGGTCGGCTGGAAGCTGTGGAGGTCAACCGCATTATCGAGGAGCATGGTGATTTCCATGTTCTCCTTCTCGTCTCCCGCAATTTCCCTCACCCAGTCATATTCAGGGAAAATAGTTGTTACAACACTTATCTTTTTGTTTTCATTTCCAGATCTATCAGTCTTTCCACATCCGGCAAGGACCAGGACCAATGCCAGAAGAGAAAGCAATATCATTGCTCTATTTTTCATATTTAAATTTGTCTCCATATCAAGTTAAAATAAGAATTTATACAGAGGTGAGTTCATACACAAATATCTATCCTTAAACAAGATAGATCGACCTCTGTATATTGGGGACAAATTCAATCTGTTAATTTGACTTTACATGAAACCAAAGTAAAACTCTGTGTGTTATCACTTACTGAGGAAACATGTCCCCAGAGAGTATAGAGGGAGGCTGCAGCCACAGAAACCAAACCAAGAGCTACTGAAATTTCCTTGAGAGTACTCTCACAAATCCGGATTTGGTAGCAAACCAGACACTTCTTTCCAACACAACAATGGTTGGTCTCTGCTACGACATAGATGGAGCAATGGACAATGACAAACAAAAGGGCAACTGCTATCAATAATGAAATGATGCGGTTTCTTTTCTCAACCATTTCTGTCTCCTATTCCATATCTTGTTCCCGTAGGAACCTTTCGAGTAGTCGTTATACGGGATACCCAATGTTATTGTCAATACAGAAGAGAGTCCTTTCAAGATGCCCTAAGTGTAGTTTTTGTGTTTTAAGAGAGTTTACGAAAGCCTGTTAAAAAGGCCTCCGAAGATAAATCCGGAAGCCATATCTTTGTTTCTCAGTCCTTTAGAATCATATTTTGCCAAGTCCCCTGAGGATCTTCTCGGGAGTCATCGGCCAGCTCTTGATCCAGACACCGCATGCATCATGGATTGCTATACCTATTGCAGGAGCAGCACCGTTACATGCTATTTCCGATATACTCTTTGCACCGAATGGACCTGCATTGTCATCAACGTCGATGAGCACCGACTTGAAGTCATCCGGAGCATCAAGAATCATCGGAGTTCCATAATCCGTGAAGTTAGCGTTTATATTAACCCCCTTCTCATCAAGGACCATGTTCTCGTAGAGGGAGTGCCCGATACTCTTCATAACAGCACCATACATCTGACAGAGTGCTATCTCAGGGTTAATCGGTGTTCCCGCATCCTGGAGAGCATAGAACTTCTGGACTTTTATCTCACCGGTCTTTATGTTGACTGCCACCTGTGCAAAGTGTGCACCATATGGAATGGAGGATGCTGTTGTCACAAAAGAACCATGTGCAACAAGCTGTCCGCGTCCCGAGCCGCTTGTAGCCGTGTGGCTTATATCCCAATAGGTAAGAGTCTTCCCGGTCTTCATGGAACGTACGGCACCCGGCTCGATGATTTCCATGTCCTCTTCCTTCTCATCCATCTGGAGGGCAGCTTCCTTCAATATCATATCCCTGAGCTTCTGGGTTGCCAGAAGTGAGGCATTACCACTGAAGAATGTGCCGGAAGATGCGTAAGAACCGGTATCGAAGACACAGGCATCGGTATCACCGGAGACAATGGAAACCTTCTCTACAGGAACCTTCAGGACTTCACATACAATCTTTGCAGATATAGTGTCGAGTCCCGTCCCGAGGTCAGCTCCTCCAGAGCAGAGGATTACAGTGCCGTCTGTCTCGAGTTTGCACAGCGCCTCTGCATGGTCAAGTCCCGGAAGTCCGGAGCCCTGCATAATCATTGCAAACCCCTTACCAATCTTCCAGTCGGGATCTCCGGAGTCTTCCTTCTTACCCCAATTAATCATGTCACAGCCCTTTGCAATTGCCTCGTCAAGTCCGCATGAACCGACAGGTACGACAGCACCTTCACGGCCCTCACCGAGTCCTTTGAGAATCTCAAGCATATAGCCCTGGGAAACATGGTTCTTCTCAATTATCGTCCTGTAGTCAATTCCGAGTTTCTCAGCGAGCTGTGCCATGACCATCGAGAGTCCATATATTCCCTTAGGAGTACCATAACCCTGGTAGGCACCGGCAGGAGGAGTGTTTGTATAGTAGACCTGAAGGTCATATTTCATGTTGTCGACAGCAAAGAGAGGAAGTGTCTTTGAGCATGAGTTCATAGGAACTGTCAGACAATGGTTGCCGTAAGGACCGGTGTTGGCCCTGACTTCCATATAGATGGCAGTAATCCTTCCGTCCTTCTTTCCTGCCATCTTCACATGCACCCTCATCGGATGACGTGTACTGTTGGCATAGAATTCCTCTGCACGTGTATTTCTGTAATACACAGGCTTTCCTGTTATCCATGCAGCATAACCCGTCAGGTCCTCAACCAGGATGTCCTGCTTGCTGCCATATCCGCCACCGACTCTCTCCTTGATGACATGAATCTTGTTTTCAGGAATCTGGCAGACCCAGCTGCATATACGTCTCACATGATACGGAACCTGGGTAGCAGCATGAATGACAAGTCTCCCGTTCTCGACAAGAGCATAACATACATGCGGCTCAAGCGGAGTACACTGTACCTGGCTTGTCTGGTATGTATCCTCGACAATGGCATCTGCCTCGGCAAAGGCCTTGTCGACATCTCCGATGTATCCCTTGTTTGACGCTGCAAGGTTCTTCCTTATGTCAGCATGGAGCGGGAACTGGTAGACAACCTTTCCTTCCCTCTCGTCACCTGCCTTCTTGTTATATTCATCAAGATCAGCAGGAGCTCCTGCCCTGTATTCCACAGGTCCGTTATGGACAAGCGGAGCACCTTCAGCCATAGCCTCCTCAACTGTGAATACAGCATCTGTCGGCTCATATTCAACCTTGATAAGGGATGCTGCCTTCTCAGCTATCTCCTTAGTGCGGGCAACAATACCAGCAACCCTGTCGCCGACATGTCTGACCTTCATGTTGAAGAGACGCCTGTCATGCGGGCTTGGTTCAGGTGTTCCCTGGCCGGCCTGCATGTAGTATATGTCAGGACAGTTGAATGCTGTAATTATCTTACAGACACCGTCAAGTTTCTCCGCTTCACTCGTATCGATGCTCTTTATATAGGCAGAAGCAAAAGGAGAGCGCAGGACATGGAGGATCCAGGCATCTGCCGGAACCTTGTCCTCAACAAAGACTCTCTCGCCGGAAACAAGGGAAGCTCCGTCAATCTTGTCAAACGGCTTTCCTATGACATTTAACTTTGGTCTGAATGATGGTGCTATTTCGCTTCTATACTCACCATAATCCCTGAGTTCAGTTGCAAGCTTCACAGCAAGATAATAATGCTCGTACCCGGCATCTCTGATGAAGATACTTGTAAGCACATCTCTTATCTCATCCTTTGTAGGATAGGGCTTTTTCTCAAGAAGCCATGTCAGCATCAGGCTGGCTGCGGGAGCATTATATGCACTCTGGACAACACCTGCCGATACCATTGCCTTCTGGACACAGTTGAGTTCCCTCCCGTTGAGAAGTCCCTCTGCGGTGGTTATCTCCGCCCCTTCAGCCTGGAAAGCCAGGATGAAGTTGGAATACTTCAATTCACCGTTGAATATGATTGTGTCACTTCCGGCAAATCCTTCGGCATCATCACTGTCTCTTACGGAGTTGCATCCGATTCTGTACAACAGGTCTCTCAGCCTCTCGGTCTCGTTACACTCAACTGTTATGCCTTCACCATTGACTCTGCACTTTAAAATCATCAGTTCCTCCCGAGTGTGAATACTGTCTTAGCCAGGTATTCCTTATATTCTGCACTGCCTGTGATATCATCAACATAAGTGGCCTTCTTCCATATATCGGGGCTGTCACCGCTTACAAGCTCACTGCCCTTCACCGATAATGCGTAATACTTATCATCTGCAACTGCGGCAATCAACGCTGCATGAGATGTGGATGCAAGACCGAATCTCTTCACCCAGGCCTTCTTCTTCGTATCAATCAGGAAGTAATTTATCAGCCTCTTACATGAGGAATGGGAATATTCCTCCACACTCTTCTCAGCTTCGCAATGGAGCGTTGTTGAGTCGAATGTGACACCGAGGGCAACAAAGAGAGCCATGAGATAACTGTCATCACGTCTCAATGCAATATTCCCGCCGACTGTTGCACTGTTGCGCTTTGCAAAGGACGCACAGAAACGGCATGCCTCTTTAATCACTTCAGGAACGAGCGGGCTCTCAATCATTTCATTGAAAGTTGTGAGTGCACCGACTTTGATTATCCCGTTTCCCATGTCGGTAATACCCTTCTCCACAAGATGGTTTATGTCGATGAGGGCAGTGTCCTTATCTGCTCCACCGTTAAGTCTGAGGTCATCGGTTCCGCCTGCAAGATATACAGAATTTTCATTACCGACTCTCAGCTTCACTGCCTCCTGTTTTGTCTGAGGATGATAAACTGTCATTCATTTCTCCTTTTATTCGATTCTTCCTTCCGGATGTCCCTTCACAAGCTCATCTATGAAGTAATTGAGCATTCTCCTTGTGGAGTTACGTCTGTATTCTGCTATTGCATGTGGGGAGATGACATTATTCCAGGCATCAAGGAACTCTTCCTTTACAAGCGGGAGTTCCTCAACCTTCTTCCCGATAAGAATCATCTCAGCATCCCTGCTTCTTGCAACCTTCGGACCTGCAGCACCAGAAGAAGCACGGAAGTCAACAACAACACCATCCCTGATCTCTGCAGCGCAGGAAAGGGTCAGTTTGCTGATGGCGTTACTCCTTCTCATTCCGATTTTATGGAAGAATATGTGCGTAAAATGTGAAGGAGGAACGATAACTGCCGTTATGAGTTCATTCTTCTCCCTCTTTGTCTTCTTTGCGGCGATGATGAATTCATCAACCGGCATCTCCCTGGTGCCGTTTACAGAGGAGAGCACAACCCTCGAGTCAAGTAGAATCAAAGGCTGGGGAGTATCGCCCTTAGGGGAGGCGTTTCCGATGTTACCACCGATGGTCGCACTGTTACGGAGGGCTACTGCACCCATCCTGGAAGCAGCGTCCCTGATAAGGGGATGTACAAGCTCCGATGTGTGTATCTCACGGGAAGTTGAAAGTGCACCTATGACGACAGAGCCGTCCTCTCTCTGTGTAATTCCCTTCAATTCCTTCAAATTCGAAATAATCATGACAGGCTTGTTGAATGTCGGGTCTACTCCCGTCCCGTTGAATCCGGACACCATGAGGTCTGAACCCCCTGCAAGTGGGATGACATCCTCCCTGTCCATTATCTCGAGGGCTTCCTCAAGTGTGTCAGGCATGAAGTATTTCATTTCTTCCATAGGTCACCTCCTCTGACTGCAGCAAGATGAATGGACTCAACTATGAGATCATAGCCCGTACAGCGGCATATATTCCCGCTGATTCCAAGTCTTATCTCATCTTCAGTCGGGTCAGGGTTACTGGAAAGAAGATAATATGCTGCCATAACCATTCCGGGAATACAGAATCCGCACTGGACAGCACCACCCTCAGCAAAGGCATCTATAATACACTTCCCTTTCTCTGTATCCCTTATCCCTTCAATCGTCCATATGTCACTATTGTGGCATGAACCGACAGGTACGATACAACTTGTCACAAGATGTCCGTCCTTGAGAACAGAACAGGCACCACACTCACCCTCAGAGCATCCTTCCTTGGTGCCCGTAAGGTGCAAATCTTCCCTGATAACATCCAATAATCTTCTCAGAGGATTGCCCTGATAGACAACTTCTCTGCCATTAAGCTTAAATCTGACTTCACTGTGCATTTTTTCTCTTCAAAGCCTCCTCTATATCTTCTGGTGGAATAGGAATTGAATACACACGTATGTCGAGAGCACGCTCGACAGCATCAACATAAGCACATGATGCACCGTTGAACACAAGTTCGCCCATTCCCTTGGCCCCCTTCGGTCCCCATGGATACGGGTTCTCCTGCAGATGGTAGAACTGCTTCGGGAAATCCATGCTTGTCGGGATGACATAGTCACTCATTCTCTTCTGCTTGAAGAAGCCCTTCCTGTTCTCGAGTTTTTCCATGCTTGCATAACCGAGAGACTGCATTACGCCCCCGTTGACCTGGCCGTGTACGATGAGCTCGTCAATCGGGTGCCCTATATCGTGGCTTGTCCAGACTCCGACGGTCTTCACTTCATTTGTATTCTTGTCGACCTCGACTTCAACTATTGCAGCACCCCAGCCCCAGCCGAGATATGCATCTCCACGGAAGGTTGCCTGGTCCCACGGGAATCCCTCTGGGTGTTCGTACTCCACTTCTGTTGTAATATCACCCTCGGCCCAGCGTTCCTTCATCTCAAGGGCAGCCCTTTCAACCAGCTTTCCAACTATCATGGTCGAACGTGAAGCTGCAGTAGGACCGGAGTCCACAACCTTAGATGTATCCGGGTTATCGTAATCAACATTCTCAATTGGGATTTCAAGTGCATCGGCACATATTTTTCTCAGCGATGTCTGGAATCCCTGTCCCATCTCGGTGGAACCGACCTGGATGGCAACCCTGTCGCCTGTGCGGACGAGTCTTGCATGTCCCTTGATGATTGCCTGTTCTCCGTTTCCGGTAAAAGCACCACCATGGAGGTACATGCTGACACCAATTCCCTTACCGCATCCCGGAGTATATTCCTTAGCCTTTCTCCAGTAATCAGACTCCCTGGTGAGAACATCAAGCATCTCTGGAAGCTTTACTTCCTCAATTATGTGACCGTTGGTAACGGTCTCTTCTCCCTGCTTGATTATGTACTCTTTCTTGAATTCCAGCGGGTCAACCCCTAGGTGATGTGCAATGTGATCAAGATGGGTCTCAACAGCAAAGATTGTCTGGGGTGCCCCGAAACCACGGAATGCACATGACGGGAACGTATTGGTTCCGACTCCATCACCGGTAATATATGTGTTTGGAATGTTATATACTCCGTTTGCATGGAACACACCACGCTGGAGGACAACAAACGAAGAAGAAAGGTAAGCCCCGACATTGTAGTATATATGGGCTTCTATTCCCGTAATCTTACCGTCCTTGATAGCTGTCTTGAAGACGTTCTTGCTCGGGTGCCGCTTGACAGAGAACTGGGTATCCTCCTCCCTGTCGAAGATAAGCTTTATCGGCTTACGGACAACATTCTCAGCAACAAGCAACGGTCCGCAAAGGACATCAGGGAAGTGTTCCTTACCTCCGAATGCTCCGCCTGTCGTGCATTGTCTTATGATAATCCTGTCGTACGGCAGATTAAGGAGGGCAGCTATACTCTTCCTGATATAAAACGGGCATTGTGCAGATGCATAGAAGACATAATTGTCTCCTTCCATTGTGACAATTGCACCATTTGTCTCAAGATGAACATGTTCCTGCCAGCCGGTATCGAGTCTCTCCTCGAATATTTCATCAGCTTCAGCAAAGACTTCCTCCATCGGACGACCTTTCTCGCAATAGAGAGAGCAGAAGATGTTATTCCCCTTCTCCGGAAACATCGGACCTCCGACACACTCAAGACCGTCATCAATCGAAACTGCAGGAGTCTCCTCCTCGTATTCAATCTTGATATTGTCCTTTATTGCCTTCAATACGGTTCTGTCCGGCCCTACAACAAGCCCGATAGTCTCACCGACGTAGAGGACATAGTCTTTGGCAAATGCTCTCCAGTCCTTGGCAATCATCCACAGTTCATTCTTTCCTTCCGGCGGAATGTCATCAGCAGTGATGAAGTAGTAGCCCTGAGGAAGAACAGGACAGGAGATACTCTTTATCTTACCCCTCGGGCAGGTCGAACGGACCATATAGGCATATTGCATATCAGGCAGAAACATGTCTGAAACATAAATTGCCTCGCCCCTTGCCTTGGTCTTCGCATCTATTCTGACAATCTTGTCTCCAATCTTCGTAGCTGGCACCTTATCCTCCTAACCATTATATTTTTCTTTGCATAATGATTGATTCTTTCCTATTCAAAGATAGGGGGAAATGACTCCCCCTAAGGTCTTTTTAGTATAAAACCAATCCTCTTTTATAACAAGAATCAAAACCGTACATTATGGTTTGATTTTGTCTACAACCTTCCACAACTCTGCAGCAACCTCAGCAGCACGTGCATATATTGCCTCTGCATCACTTCTGACAAAATGATGGTTCTCAAAGAGGAGCTTTCCGTTGACGATTGTCGAGTTGACATGTCCCGAGCTCATTCCCCAGACAAAGTGTCCGGGAGCGTTAGCACTGAGAAGCGGGGTTGGATTGTTATAGTCGAGAAGCACAAGGTCAGCTGTATAGCCTTCCTCGACTCTTCCGAGCTTCACCCTTCCGCCGAACTGGGACTCAACAAGCCTGTTACCCCTGTTAAGAGCAGTGAGGAAGTCTGCCGGCCACCACGGACCACCCTCATCCTTATGCTTGAAGAACCCGATCTTGATCTCCTCAAACATATTGCCACCGCAACCATCAGTTCCAAGACAGAGATTCTTTATCATAGGAAGCTTCGAATTGTATCCTATATGATTGTTCATGTTTGAACGAGGATTTACTGCGAAGAAACAATTACGTTCGTTTATGAGTGCTACTTCCTTTTCAGAAAGATGGACACCGTGAACTATGAGAGTCTCAGGTCTCAGAAGTCCGAAGGAATCGAGTCTGTCTGCAATGTCCTTGTTGAAGAAATGGTGCGACCACACACTGTCATAGCTTGCCTCTGCAACATGAAGATGCATTCCGCGTCCTGTCCTGTCCATAGCATCAGCCATGAGTTTCAGGCCCTCATCGGGAATTGTAAACGGAGCATGACCGCCGATTGTAGCTTCACAGAGAACTTCTTCCCCATTCTTCCTGCGTTCATCAACTTCTTCTGCAAACCTGATGTTTTCAGCCACTCCGTCCTCGACTTCCTTCATTCCGCCGTTACGGTCTGTAACTTCAAAGCATGTCGAGCCTCTGACCCCGATTTCCTCCATACCACGTGCAATGGTGGAGAGACTTCCCTCTATATAGGCAGGTGATGCATGGTGGTCAACACAGCTTGTTGTACCAGATGCAATTGCATCAAGGGAACAGATGAGTGACGAGTAATATGTGCTCTCTTCTCTCAGTCCCCTGTCCAGTCTCCACCACCATTCCTTGAGGACCTGGATGAAATCTGTCTGGGGACCAGCGGAAATCAACATTCCCCTGCTGAGACCAGAGTAGTAGTGATGGTGTGCGCATACATTACCCGGAATAAGAGTCTTTCCACTTCCATCAATAACCTTGGATGCGCTCACACCCTCAGCCTTTCCCTTGCCGATTGCGGTAATCTTTGTTCCTTCAATCACAACATCGACACCCTCAGTCACCTCGAAAGGTGGCTGGGTTTGCATAATTCTAACATTCTTAATGATGATATCTGCCATTTCTTATTCCTCCACAGGTCCCAGAAGATATGAGTAGGAGATAAAGATTGTCTCTATCATTGCCTTAACTCTCTCATCAACAGGAGCATCCAGTTTTCCGTCCTTGTCGAGTCTTCCCTTTATGACCTTGTCACCCAGACGGATTGTCACGTCATCGTTCTCAGCATAGAAACCACTGTTTTTGCTGTTCTCGAAGTCATCCATTCGGCTGAAGAGTGTGAACTTCTTGAGGTACGGACCTCCATCATGAGGACAGAATGAGAGACAGTTGCCGCATTCGTTACAATAAGCATCAAGATGGAGAATCTGGTAAGGATCTTCGAAGAGTCCGGTATCCCTGAGATCAATCATGACGTTAGCCCTGTTCGGACAGACCTCAGTACACTTGTTGCAATAGTATGAACATTCGATACATCTCTTAGCCTCACGCTCGAAGAATTCCTTCGGGTTGCTTCCCTTTCTGAGAGGAAGTGTAATCTCGGCCTTCTTCTCTCTGATTGCAGAGAAGAATTCGTCTTCCTCCTTCCTGATTTCCTCTATCTCGTCATCATCGTATTCTTCTTCCTCGATTTCCTCCTCGACTTCAGCGCCGCCACATGTGCAGTTCCCGCCACATGTACATTCTTTCTTTTCTTCTTCGGCGTCTTCTTCGAGAATCCTGTCATATACGATATCGATAGCCTCATCAACTGCAGCCTGTGCAGATGCAATACATCTTACAACTGTGCTCGGGCCTGTCTTTGTGTCGCCGATAATCCAGACGTTTTCCTTTCCGTCTGCACCAATAGCATCAAGTACTGCCCTGTCCGGTTTCTCACCGATAGCCGAGATAAGATATGTACACTCAAGTTCAACCTTCTCTCCGGAGTCAACCGGCTTGCGTCTCCCAGAAGCATCCTTCTCGCCGAGAACCATCTTGCTTGCTATGAGACGACCATCAGTAAAGTCTGAAGGATTGGTGAGGAACATAAACTTTATGCCATCGCTGAGTGCCATTTCGTACTCTTCTCTGTCACACGGCATCTCGTTCTCGCTTCTTCTGTAGATTACAGTAACGTTTTCAACACCACCTGTTCTCGCAGCCATTCTGGCAGCATCCATTGCTGTGTTACCGCCTCCGACAACGATGACATCCTTACCGAGAGCAACCTTCTCTCCTCTCTTGCTCTTGAGGAGGAATGATACTGCACTCTCTCTCGGTCCGTTACCTGTGACTCTCGGGTCATTGGGCTCTGTAGCACCGACAGAGACAAAGATATAATCAAATCCCTCTTTCCTGAGTTCGTCGATTGTCTTCTCCGTGGAGAACATGAACTTGACGCCCTGCTCTTTGATGAACTCGACATCCTTGTCAACAGCAGATGACGGAATACGGAATTCAGGGATAACGTTCTTCACAACACCTCCTGCAACCTTTTCCTTCTCGAAAACTGTAGTATCGAAGCCGGCAAGGGCAAGGAAGTAAGCTGCGCTGAGCCCGGCAGGACCGGCACCGATTACGGCTGCCTTGATCTCAGAGGGTTCTTCCGGCTTGTCCCAGAAATTCTTCTTGTATTCCTCGAATCCCAGTTCTGCACAGAGTCTCTTGACTTCCCTGATCTGGACCGGACCTTCATAGTCCATTCTCGAACAGTGATTCTGGCACTGGTGGTCACAGATCCATCCTGTGATATTCGGAAGTGCATTCGATGTGTAGATAAGTGAGAGTGCCTCGGCAACTCTGCCTTCTCCTGCAAGACTCACATACTCGGGAATCGGCTGGTGGATAGGACAAGACTCAACACAGGGAGCTACATAGCAGTCAAAGAGTTCAAGTGGAGTATTAACCTTAACGGAGTTGGTTCCTCTGTACTCCTTACCTGCAATTCCCTTCGGATCTGACACTTTCTCGACAAACTTCTTCAGCTTCGATACGTCGATTGTGTCCATCTTCCATGCATTCTTCGAATCATTACATATAGCACAGAGCTGGCTCATCTTTGCATATCCACCCGGATGAAGCATATCGGTGGCAAGTGTAATCGGGTGAATACCCGTTTCAAAGAGATCCTTGACAGAAAGAGCAGAAATACCGCCCGAATAGGAAATCGGAAGAGTCCCGTTGAATTCCTCAGAGAGGATAAGGGCAACTCTTGTCGAAAGAGGAAGAAGAATTCTTCCCGAGCCGTATCTCTCATCTCCCGGGAGAACATCCTGCGGGTTGACGTTGCCGAGTGTATTTGTAAGCTTGACACCGAACTTTCTGCCTTCCTTCTTGGCAAGGTCCACAAGACGGTGGAGCATAGCCTTTGCATCGGCAAGCTGGAGGTCATGTTCGAAACTCTCTCTCTTAAGTACCACATAGTTATATCCGAGAGTATCGAGAACATTTCTGACTGTATCATAGCCGAGAAGAGTCGGGTTGAGCTTGACGAATGTATCAAGCTTCTTCTCTGTCAGGAGGTATGAACAGATAGCCTCAATTTCCTTTGGAGGACATCCGTGCATTGTGGAGACTGTGACTGACGGACAAATGTTCCTGCTGATCTTATCCAGTGTCTTTTCTGCTTTCTCTTTCCTGTCCTCAAGTCCGGTTCCATCCAGGAGACCATCATCCAACAGGGCCTTTGCTTCCTTGATGTATTCCTCAAAGAGCGGCTTCTTACCTGCATCGATCATACTGTCGATGAAAATCTGCATCTTCTCCTGTTTGATTCCTTCCAGGTTGTAACCGCAGCTCATATTGAAGATGAATGACGGTTTATCGACAACCTTGTCTCTTAGAAGGGACTCGATTATATGAAGAGCTATCCATGCCTTCAGGTACTCGTCATAAGCCTTCTCAAGGGTATACTCTGTTGACCACTCGACGTTATATCCTTCATCCCTGGCATCAATACAGGGTTTTGCAATCTCAAGATGATCCATAATCTGGACTGTCTTGAGTTCGATGAACCTTGCACCTACAAGATATGATGCGATTATATTCTGACACAGCTGGGTGTGAGGACCTGCAGCAGGTCCCATTGGTGTCGAACACTTCTGGTTGAACACATCAACAAAGTGCTTCTCCTTATCTTCATAGAACTGCTCTTTGTTAATACTGAAAATGGAATCATGATTCTTGTATTCCCCTGCGATTCTTGTCAGAAGCTCGGAGAAAGGAATAGGTCTCATTAAATCTGCCATGTGTAAATGTCTCCTCTTATACGGGGTTGCCGTATTATTAGTTTATCCTACTCGGGGTCAAAGTCAAATAAAATTGCAACAATTTGCAACATATCACGAAGTACCTGTGCAGATACAAATCTCCTGTTCAAAGAATGTACACTTCTGTGTTACACTCCTTGCAGAATAAGGAAACACAATATGATTGAAAGAACATTCATTGCAATCAAGCCGGACGGAGTCCAGAGAGGGCTCATCGGCAAGCTCATTAGTCGCATAGAGGAGAAAGGATACAAGATTATCGCTCTCAAGATGCTGGAAGTCACTCCCGAACAGGCAGCAGCTCACTACAAAGAACATGAGGGAAAGCCGTTCTACCCGGGTCTTGTGAAATTCATCACATCAGCGCCAATTGTCGCAATGGTCGTCGAAGGAGAGGATGCCATTTCAGGGATGAGACAGCTTATGGGAAAGACCAACCCCGCAGCAGCAGAAGTCGGCACAATCAGAGGAGACTTCTCCCCTCTCATGAGTTATAACTGTATCCACGGTTCAGACAGCCCCGCATCCGCAGAGAGGGAAATTGCAATCTACTTCAAGAACGAAGAGATGTGCACAAAATGGAAGACGATATTTGAAATCATCAAGGAAAACCTTGAGAAATAACAAAGAAAACCGGGCGCCGCAGAGATGTGACGCCCTTTCTTTTTCCTCTTCGGTCAGCAACTGAGCTTTGCTATGAGAAGCTCTTTGGATGCATCCGGTATGTCTGCTTCCCGGATTATCCTCATGGTCTTCTCCATGTTTGAAGCAATTCCTTCTGCT
>CAVIAZ010000014.1:0-23684 GCA_963640795.1 bacterium
ACAGGTTTTTTCTTCTTATTTCACAAAAATCCGATTCACCCAATGGTAAATTAACCCTTCTCATTCTGCACCTCTGAACAACTCCATATTTATTTTACAATAAGAATCCCTTATGAACAAGAAAAGACAAATCCTAAAAAATGCATTTAGAAACTGAAGATTATCGATTATTCTCTCGGAGCCGTTGAGTAATATCAGTTATCAAGTTTCTTCCCTGTCTTTGAATTACCGGATGCTCCATGGCACAACAGATGTTCTGTGTTTCCATCCTTTCACCACCTGATTAAATATCGAATCTATTCCGCCATCCCTCTCCCGAGCATCTCAGCTCCCCTATGCCCCGTATACCACGGACAAAGACAATCTCAACTCCAGTGGGATATTGAGTATCAAAAAGGGAGAAGTAGAAGGGAAAAAACATCATGGCAGGAATCAGGAAGATTATATTCTTTCAAAATATGTATCATCTTCGTCGCATTCTTCTTCAAAGAGATACTTAGTGTGGCTATATATCATGACTGACGCCCATCAAAGATGGAATACCGTCAATTTTTACCGGTACTGTCATGAAAGTCTATCTTCCAGTCTCTGAAGATACCCTCAAAGTCTCCCTTTACATAGAGGCCGACAGTTGCTCCTGTGAACCTCTTTCCCTTCAAAAGTCCCTCACTTGAGAGGTAAGATGTATCACTGAGGGTTATCTTTCTACCAAGTGCAGAGAAGGTCCGCATGCTTGCGTCAACTGATAAGGAGAGGGTCACACTCCCGGGTATCTCACTTAGGGGTAATACTTCCTCTCTTATAAACCTGTCATCCCTCCAGGCTCTGAGAACAAGAGCCTTAAATCCTATGCCGAACTCGATGAACGAGTTCTCGTCGTAGTAGCATACAAGGCCGAGGCTTTCTCCCTCTGAGAGAGAAGGGACTTCGACTTCGGACACGGCATCAAATCTGAATTCCTTCTGTCTCTCAACAAGGATGCTGTGACACTCCTTCTCGTTGAGGTCATATCCCTTTCCTATGATATGGAGTAAGCCGTCCTTCTCGAATATGGTATTGTCTGATGAGCGGACTGACATCCACTCTCTCTCCTTCCAATACGGGAATACCCTGTTAATTCTGAATTCAGTATTGCTCTTCGTGTCCTCTGGAATTCTACTGAATGCAGAGGGACCACGCCCTCTGTTCACTAACGGCCAGCCGTCCGGAGTCCACTCCATCTCGTCGAGACAGCTCTCTCTCCCTGTAAATCCCCAGCCGTCCTCACTGTAGCGGAGAGCAAGATACACCATGTACCACTTTCCCTCCGCAGATGATACCGCTATGCCGTGACCACAGCATTGAAGAAGTGCCTCCCCATCACCCTGTCTCACTATCGGATTATATGGACACCGTTCATATACTCCCATTATATTACGCGAACGGGCGACTGTAACTCTGTGTCCCTTCCCTGTTCCCCCCTCTGCAAGGAAAAGGTAATACCAGCCATCCTTCTTCAATAGGTGCGGGCCCTCTGGATTTCTCTTGCACTCGCCGTACCACAGCAGCCTGGAGGGAGAGATTTTACGTCTGCAGTCTGATGACAGTTCGAAAATCCTTGCACCCCTGTTCAGCAGCATGTACTTACGGCCGTCATCATCGTGGAAGATGGAGGAGTCGATTCCGTCCTCGTGTATCCAGCCCGGTTCATCGTAAGGCCCTTCGGGATGAACTGACGAAGTCACCATCTGGATGCGTTTCTCATCCTCTCCTTCATTACAGCGGAGAGTCGCTGTTATGTAGAATCTTCCGTCAGAGTATGAGATATCGGGAGCCCAATAACCGCGGCCACCGTCCTTGGAGTCGAGTCTTGCCCATTCGGGATTTGTTATGGCATAACCGATAATCCTCCAATGAACAAGATCTGTCGAATGTGAAACCGGTATCGCCGGGAAGAAGTGGAAGGTTGAGTTGACCATGTAGTAGTCATTCCCCACCCTTATGCATGACGGGTCGGGGAAGAATCCTCTCTGTACGGGGTTGTGGTAGCCTTCCTCATACCTGAATCCGAGAGTGGAGGCATAGTAGTCAAGAACCTCCGTTCTTTCCAGCCTCTTTGCTTCGTCGTATGGTGTAATTCCTTTTCTGTTACCTCTCAAAGGATAGAAACCACCTCTCTCCACAAGATATCTTACACACTCCACGTTTCCGCTCCGGGAAGCGTAGAAAAGAACATCGTTTCCGTCTTCGTCGTATCCATCAAAGTTCGTCCCCGTGAGCTCCATTATCATCTTGAGTCTCTCCAGGTCGCCCTCCCCGGCTACTCTTAAGACCTCTTTCATATTGACAGGTGAAGAATCAATCATATTTTCTTTTCTCTTAAATATTTTTCATCAAAGGATGAAGTCGGTTACAGCTTCTGCCGTAATATTCCACTGCTCTTCGGCTTTGATTGTTGCCTCTCCGTCCCCTTTCTGCCTGCCGTAGAGACCGAACTGGGCGTGATTACCGCCTTCTATCACAAGTTCCTTTGAGCCCTCGGGGAGGAGACTTCTTCCTGATGTTATATCATCAGGAGAGAGGACACC
This sequence comes from bacterium, assembly GCA_963640795.1. GTDB lineage: Bacteria > Spirochaetota > Spirochaetia > Sphaerochaetales > Sphaerochaetaceae > Ornithospirochaeta. The sequence continues at coordinate 2,568 of CAVIAZ010000014.1, forward strand.
GTCCTCACTTCCGTAGAGAGTAAGGACTCTCAAATCAGTGTTTTTCAGATCCGTTGCTGTATAGGAAGCAAGGAATATGATTCCATCAAGCTTATCTGAATTTCCTTGAGCATAGTATGCAGCAACCACTCCGCCGAGGGAGTGACCTGAGATGTACCAATGGCTGTAGTCATAGGATGAGATTATGTCATCAGCCCTGTTTTTACCGAAGAAGGCAAGATTGAAGGGCATCTTAACAAGAAAGACATCCACACCGCGCTCGGCTATCTTGTAGAGAAGCGGGATATATGCTGTGTATTCGACCTTGCCTCCAGGATAGAAGATCAATGCGTTTTCCTCACCCTCTCCGTCAAAAAGAAGGCCAGTAGGTGTATCTGAAACGGTTACTGAAGGGCCGGGTAAGCAATAGCTCTCCACATCAGGTGAGGCATGGTAGTAATCACTCGTGTACAGGATAAAAAGCACGGCAAGCACCACAAGAAAAGACAGCGTAATGATTACGGCTCTGATTCCTTTTCTTTTTCCCACTCTCTTCCTCCTTTTTCCTCTGTGTCCCTCCCATGAAGAATGGGAGAGACAGAGAAACACGGGTATCTTACTTTGCAATCTCTCCAATCGGTTCCACCCCAAGGTCGAGCGCAACGTCGTTGACCATCTTGAGGTTCTCGGGAAGGACGTCCACAAGCCCGGACTCCTCGCTCTTACGAAATGCATTGTCTTCGATTTCACCCGGCATCAGGATACCCTTCGAGTTCTTTGCCTTCTTCGAAGCCTTGAGCTCGCTTATTCTCGAATCCACATCACTATAATACTTTTCTTTATCATTGAATGCCTCGATATCGAAAGCAATCATCATGAGGGACGGCCCTTCACTGTTATCCTTGGCCCTGTCGCCTGTTCCGCCACCGAAGAGGACACCGGCAAGAATATCAATCATAACTGCCATGCCCCAGCCCTTGTATCCTGCCATCGGGGGAACTGTATAGTAGTCTGACATCTTTGTTGTCGGAACACCTTCCCTGTCGAGTGCCCAGCCCTCGGGGATCTCCTCGATTCCCTGTCTCTTCATATTTGACAGCTTTCCGTTTGCAACGACTGTCATTGCCATATCGAGGACGGGAGATACCTCGTTACGTGCCGGAGCTGCAACTGCTATCGGGTTATTGCCGATGACCTTCTCACAGCCTCCCCATGGAGCCATCGTTGAGTCTCCCGTTCCGATTGTCGTTCCAATCATTCCATTCTTCTGGGCCATCTGGGAGTAGTATGCAAGAGCACCGAAGTGGTTGGCACCTTTGACACATACGACACCGACACCGTGTTCTTTAGCCTTCTTCATTGCATCTTCCATCGCCCTGTAGCCGAGAATCTGGCCAGATGAGTGATTGCCGTCCCATATTGCAACTGTACCGTTATCCCTGACGACCTTTATTTCGGCATTCGGTCTCATCTTTCCTTCCTTTATGAGACGGACATAACGTGCCGTGCACAGAATACCATGTGAATGAACGCCCCTCTGGTCTGCTTCGACGACCATATCTGCTATGAGGGCAGCCTCATCGTGGTTGACGCCGACAGCCATGAAGATTGATGTGATTTTTTCCTTTGCTTCTTTAACGCTGATAGTTACCATAGATTACTCCTATATTTATCTCTCTATTTTTATTGATTTACCCTTACTGTGCTGGATTGCATTGACGATGCTCACAGCTGCAAGACCTGTGTGGCAGTCGGCAATAAACGGTGTTCCGTCAATGAGGGAACGGTAGAACTCATTGATGAGAAGGCCGTGACTTATTCCCCACTCCGACTTCTCCCCCGTAAGAACCTCAGCAGGATGGAAGATTGTGTTTCCGTCATTCTCAACTATGGTGAGACCTGACTGCCTTACTGTCATGACTGCCTTCTCGAGTCTGAGTTCCACATCACATACCTTGCTTCCGAGATAGCAATTCGAGCAGAATGCAACAACTTCAGCCCCGCACTTGAGCTTCATCAAAGCCATTGCAGAATCTTCGACCTCATAGTCTTCAGTATCCCTCAGACGGGCATCGAAGCCCGAAAGGCTCTCTACTCCTCCCGTAAGGTAGTCGACAAGGTCCAGTGTGTGGATAGACTGGTTGATTATTGAGCCGCCACCCTCCCCGTCATACCTTCCCCTCCAGGGAGACTCTGAGTAGTACTTTCCATTACGGTACCACGTAACAAGAGCCATACCGCTCTGGATCTTTCCGTATTTACCGCTCTCGAGTATCGCTCTGGCTTCGACAGTTGCCTTGTTGAGCCTGTTCTGGAAGCACACCCCGAGTCTCTTTCCAGTCTCCTCGCTCTTTCTTATCATCTGTTTTGCCTCGTTGACGGTAATTGCAAGAGGCTTTTCACAAAAGACGTTGAAGCCGTGGTCAAGAAGGTCCATCACTATCTGGGGATGGGTATTATGGGGTGTGATGACATGGACTACGTCTATATCTTTCCCATAGAGGTCACGGTAGTCCGTAAGCGGCTCTCCGCCGTAGGTCTCACTGAAAGCACGTGCCCTGTCCCTGACTATGTCGACAGCATACACAAGCTTTGTGTACTCGTTGTTCAGAAGTGCCTTTCCGTGGTTACGCGAAACTGCACCGCATCCTATTACAGCTGTTTTCAGCATCTTAATTCTCCTTTGTCATTGAAGATTTGTATTGTCCGGGTGTTATTCCCTCGACAGTCTTGAAGACTCTGAGGAAGGTTCTCAGGCTCCCGAAGCCGCAGCTCTCCACGACTTCTCCTACCATCTTTCCTTCTCCCAGAAGTTCCTTCGCCCTCTCGAGTCTGTAGCCCGTTATGTATTCGGAAATATTGATTCCGTTATATTTCTTGAAGATTCTGGACAGGTATGCTATCGAAATACCGAAGTGATCTGCCACCGAAGAGACATTCATCATCGGGTCCGAATAGTTTTCCACCACGTAATCGAGCACCTTCTTGTAGATAAGGTATGTCTCCGCATTACTGTCAACCACAGTCTCCTGTATCGCCTTTATGCTGTAGCATGTGGAGTCGATAATCTCCTCAACACCGGAGAGAGACTTCTGGAAGTTCTGGGACTGGAGAATCGGGGGAAAGTTTATCTTAGGCACAACCTCACGGTATCTTTCGTCAAGCCCGTTGACTGTGCGGATTATCGTCCCGCTTATGGAGAAGAGAAGAAACCTCAGCGTCTTTGGAGATACTCCGTTGGCCCTGTTGCGTTCAATCACCTTCTCTACGACAGACCGTGCCTTATCGCCATCACCGTCCTTGATTGCCTTCTGGAGCATCATGTTCTCCTCCAGGGTGTACTGGAAGGTCGTACGGCTTGTTGTCTCCGAGAGTGATGAATATGAAAGGAATGGAAGGTCGTGGTCCTTCTGGTACTCGCTGACGATTATCGCCTCGATGTAGCTGTCCCTGACCCCCTCAAGCCCCTCATGCACATCAGAGAGGGAGAAGACGGTGATTCCATCCCTCTTCGAGGCTTCATCTGTAATCCCGCTCATCCTCTTTCTGTCAGAAGCAGACAGGTTGATTATGAATGCCTCCCCGTACTCTGACTGGAAAGGAATAACGGAAGATGAGGGAAGAAGAGATTTAAGTGCATCCCCCTCTCCCTTGAGTATTACAACTGCAAACTCTTCTGAAATAAGCTCCACACCAAGTGACGAAAGAACCTCCTTCGTCACTGCAGTATCTCCGTTCACAAGCTTCTGGAGTGCGCTCTGTGTAAGTGATGTCTTCTGTCGCGATATGACAGATGAAAGCTCTGCTGTTTCAGCCTTCAGAAAGCTCACCGAGGAGACGAAAGGCGAATAGACAGTAGCATTGAGCGGGATGTCACTAAGCTCAACTCCGGATGCCTTCATAGCCTCGGAGTATAGAATCCAGTCCCTATGCACATTCCTCACCGTGAGCACAGCACCCGATGAAGCTGCAAGAAGAATCACTGCGGCAATCACAATTATTATGAGATAGAGGGAATGAAAATAGGTTCGTCTGTCCATGATTACCATGCATTTCAGGTTCTCCGTCTTTGTCTCCCCTGCAGAGACTATCATACTCCCCGTCTTTCCTGTCGTTCCGGGTAAGAGGGAGGAGAAGAAATCATTTGCTTCACCGTCTGTGTATTTTCCCGAGTAGCTGTATACAACACAGTCTCTCCCTTCGCTATAGACCACCACATCATGATAGTCATCAATTGATGACGAGAAGAGATTCGCTTTCGATACTATGACTCCGACAGCAAGGGAATTGGGATTCGACGAGCGTGTGAATGTCATCGGAAGGAGGATGAGAATCTTTCCTCCTGCCTCATCATAAATGTAGACATCCCTGATCTCCTCTCCCAGGTGCTTCCCGACCTCCCCGGATACCGCTTTCAATGAATCGGAGGATGCAATTGAATCGAGTTTTCCCCATTCCAGGTCGGAAACATACCAGTTATAGACAGGGCTGAAAATGAAGAGACTCTCGACGACAGAGGACGTCTGCTCGAGCCGTCGTATGTCCGCCGTATGATAGTAGAGATCCAGACTCGACATCCCGTCGAGAGACTGAGCCCTCCTCATTTCATCAAAATCGGGATCGACTATAATCTCGGCCTTTATCTCGTTTATTCGTTCAAGCATACTGGAGAACGAGTTCTGAACGAGAGAGGCTGTTATCGAATTGGCATACGTGACAGACGAGACATTGACTGATAGTGTGACGAACGCCCCAAGGAGGACAAGGAGAAGAGGGATAAGAGTCATGAGGAGATAGGAGAGCGTCCATCTCGTCACTGTCTTCTTCTTGAAACTCAAACCCTTCTTCGCCATACCTGTTCCTTTTCTATCAGCAGGGGAATGATCCTCCACATTTCTCTTTGAGCATTTCCTCGTACCTGTCTGCATCGATTGGTAATTCTATCCATTTACCGTCATTCCATGAAGAGAGGAAAATCGCATTGATTATCTCAAGGCTCTTTATGCCGTCACTTCCGGGAGCAAGAAGAGGAGTACCCTTCTGGATTGCATCACAGAAGTTCTTGATAATACCGCAATGGGATGTGTATGTTCCCTTTACAGGTATCTCACACTTCCAGATCTCAGGGTGTCCGATCTCCCCCTTGAACCTCTTCTGGAAATCATCGGTGTCCTCACGGGTACGCCAGAATGTGATAGTGTCGTTCTCAACGACAAGCTTTCCCCTTGTTCCCGATATTTCAAGACGGTTGGTCCCCGGCTCGTCGGCTATCGTAGTGACATATGTCCCTATATGGCCGTCTTCATACTCCATGAGGGCGTACACGTCATCCTCGACCTCAATATTACGGTACTTCCCGTAATATACTTCGGCCTTCACCCTCACCGGCATACCACAGATCCACTGCCAGAGATCGAGGTTGTGGGGGTTCTGGTTCATCAACAGGCCTCCGCCTTCTCCTCTCCAGGTTGCACGCCATGTGGAGTTATCATAGTAGGACTGGGGACGGAACCATGATGAAATGAGCCAATGGCAATGGAGAATCCTTCCAACCTCCCCGCTCTGCACCATGTCCCTTGCCTTCTGGTAGAGGGGGTTCGTGCGCTGGTTGAACATGACACCGAAGACCTTTCCAGACTTCAGGGCAACTTCATTCATCTTCTTAACGGCATTCGTATATACCCCCGCAGGCTTCTCACAGAGGTAGTTCAGGCCGTGTTCAAGTGCATACACACCATATACCGGATGGTAGTAGTGCGGACATGTCGGAATGACAGCATCCACCTCTCCCGAGTCCATAAGAGCCTCAGCAGAGTCATAATACTTCACCCTGTCGCCGTAGAGCCCCTTTGCCTTTTCGATCTTCAGGGGATCTATATCTGCAATGGCAGAGAGAACTGCATTGTCAACCTTCCCTGCAGTCAAAGCGCCTGAATGCTGCTGTCCCATATGGCCGAAGCCGATAATTCCTATTCTTACCTTATCCATAATTATCTCCTGTCATATTCTCTGAGGACTGTGAGAGCCTTCACAGAATCCTCTTCAACATTTTCACTCTTTCCCTCGATGCTCATCGTACCGTCGTAACCGCTTTTTTTGAGCACATCGAAGAACTCTTCAACTTCAGCACACTCTTTTACAGGGAAAGCCCTTCCCTCCTTGAGTGCAATGTGGGTGTGCATGAGCGGGGAGCAATAGATGATTTTGTTCATGTCTTCTCCCTCCTTCCTCATATGGTAAGCATCCGCAAGGAGTCCCACGTTCTTCCTTCCCACAACAGCCTGGAGGGCCGCTCCTTCAGTGAGGGTGTTAATCATGTTCGTCTCACTTCTGTTTAGCGTCTCAATGGCAATATCAACACCATAGTCTGAGGCAATGTCGGCCGTAAGCTGCGTTACCTTCACCAGTGTGAGAAATCCATCCGTCCACTTCATTCCCTCTGGGAGCATCCTGCTCTTTCCCGAGCCGAATACAACAAGGGGACAAGAAAGTTCATTCATCCTTCCAAATGCCTTCTCAAGGTATTCCCTCATTGCCTTCTCGTCATACTCATCCCCGAGAAGAGCCATTGTCTTCGGGTAGAGAAGAGAGGCTCTCTCCATCTTGAGAGACGTTGTCTCCATGAGAGAAAGGACAGATGAGAATTCCTCATCGGAGAATGCTGCAATCTGATTGAGCTTACCGTCGATGTAGTCAAAGCCGCACTTCTCCACCATCTTCACGTTTCTTATATCTGTACAAAGCCCGAATCTCATAGTTTCACTACTCCTCTTTGTGTTATTTCCCTCACTCCGTCAGGGGATGTCACCAGCACCTTTCCGTTCTCGAGCGACACGGTAGTGTTGTCATCCTTTCCCTTGATAAGTGTCACAGCCGAGAAAGGTGCCTTTCCGCCGTAAGCGAATGTCACCTGCCCCGCCGCTTCACGGACAGGATAGCCATAGCTGATCCATCCGCCTTTCGGGTCCTCGCTTCCGCAGAGGAGTGAAGAGTCAAATGGTGCATCAGAGACAAAGTCAACAGTAAAGTTCATGCCGTGACGGGAAATATAGTCAATATGATGCCCGTCAAGTGTCACATCCTTAGTGTTGAAGTTGTACATGAGCCTGAAGTCGTGCTTCTCCTCTCCCGGGCCGTCAACCCAGTCAACAAGAACGACTGAAGACGAAGGAAGAAGAACGAACTTCCTTCTGTGGAATACGGGGTCAGATAGGTATGCGTAGCCGTTATGTGAGAGGTCAATGACTTTACATCCTGCCTCTTCTCCGAAGAAATGGCAGAGAGCCCTGACTCCCCTGACCCTGTCAACACCGGGAATTGCACCCATCTCATGGTCGTCCACATAAAGGGTGTTGTGGGCCAGTGTAGAGACAAAATATGCTCTCCAGTCCTTCCAGATAGACGAGCGGTAAATATAACGCCCGGAGTCTACGAGAATATCTTCCCCCTTCAGTGTGACTTCGGCATGCATGCTGTCGTTGTGGGAGTGTGTGCTTCTCTCTCCCCTTTCAAGCTGGGTGGAATGAGTGAGCATGTAATCGCTGTCCCTCTTCCATCCGGAGCGCATTACATATATACCCTCTTCACTGTACTTGTAATCCTTCTTCTCCGGCTCCTTTCCTTCGCTACCAAGTGTATAGAAGAATCTGAAAGCCTCATCGCTGTAGAGAGAATACATCCATCTGAAGTATTCCTTGAGCTCATTGAGACCGGTGGGGAAGAACGAGAGATTCATTCCCTCATAGAGAGACGTGTCGGCCCTTCTTGTTGTGAGATCCGTCCTGTCGGCATCCCCGATCATCGGAGTTGACCAGTCAGGCTTTATAAGGGAGTAGATATATTCAGCACTCCGCTTGATTATCTCCCATGCGTAGTCAGGGACATAGAGACCGTTATTGCGGCACATGACGAGGGCCTGGCAGAAGGCAATCGATGCAACCTGATGGTAGATTGGAGTCTTCTCCATGTGGACACCATTGTCACTGAAGCAATACCTGACTTCATGCATCACGCGTCCGTATGCAGTCTTAAGCCACTCCCCGGACTCTTTGAACTCAGGGAACATGATGGCAATCTGAAGCAGGGCAGACGTCTCCATACTCAGCCAATTGGATGAGCGGTCATGGTTTGAATAGTGTCCCATCAAGAAGAGTGCATGATCTCTTATTCCGAGAAGGAATGAGGCAAGGTCATCCTCACTCCAGATGGAGGAATGACGGAAAATCTCAAAGCACGGGAGCCATGTTGTATATATCCTGATTCCAGTCTCGATTGTTCTCCATGCAGTTCCCGGGAAGGGCTGCTTTGAAACAAAGGTAGTGTCCCTGATGAACTCGTCTGCAGGCCAGGCCTCGCGGAACGAATGCATCTGTGAGAGGAACTCGCGTGTGTATTTCTCATCCTTTGTGAGAGCGTATGCCCTCGCAAGGGGCTGCCAATAAATAGTACGGAAAAGCGACCAGCTCCATTCGTTGTCCCTGCTCGTCTCTGTAGTCGGATTGAACATCCAGTCGATGGGACCGTTGAACTTATGACCGAATATATCGTGCTCCATCACCTTCTCTGCTTCGCCGATTACTTCTTTATCCTCAAGTTTCTCTGCGTCCTCAATTGAAAAGAGATAGACAGGTCTCTTTCTGTTCCTGTAATACCCGATAAGCTTCTTTCCGTCGATTTCCCCCATCTCTTTCAATCCGGAGCAGCCGGAGTCAAGAAGAGAGATAAGTTTTTCCATATTATTCATTGCCAACCTCATTTAGTAGAGACAGGACAGCCTCAACTGTCCTGCCCCGTTAGTTTAATTGCTCTTATTTTGCCATGTAAGCTTCGTAAGCTTTCTGATAGACAGCAAGAGCATCTTCCAGTCCGAATGCCTTAAGCTGTGACTGATACTCAGCGAATGTCGTTTCGTTGAGCTCGATTGCACCTGTGATGAACTTCGTCTCCATCTCATCAGCATAAGTTGTAACCTTGTTGATGATCGAAGCAACATCGGAGGTGTATTCGCTTGGGATTGTCACAGGAGGAAGCTTGTACTGGCCGAAATCTGTCTGAGCCCAGAGCTTGAGAGCCTCAACCTGCTCCTCGACGCTGTAGTACTGCTCGATATATCTCTTGTCCTGGACGAATGCGCCGTTGACTGTACATCTCATGTACCTTGCCATGACGTCATCCTTGTTCTCCATGACCATCTCGGTATATGTCGGGTAGCCGTCGACCATTGTGTATGTGACGCCCTCAATACCGAAGTTAGCAAGCATGTGACCTTCTTCGCTGTATGCATAGTCAAGAAGTTTTGCAGCAGCTTCGATGTTCTTGCAGCTTGTTGTGATGGCAGCAGCTGATGATGAACCTGTATCGAAGACAGAGTTCATCTTAGCAAACTTGCTGTTTCTTCCCTTCACAGGAGAGAGCGGCTTAGCGGAGCTGACTTCAACATCATCGCCCATTGTTGTGACAGCTGTTGCGATGAGGGAGCCCGGGTTGTAAGCAAGAGCAACCTTGCCGGAGAGGAACATGCTGTTCATGCCGTTCTTGTTGACAGACATATAGTCGTTGTCGAGAAGGCCTTCTGCATAGAGCTTATGGACAAACTGCAGATACTCATATCTGTTCTCTTCAAGGTAGCCGTGATGAACGACGCCGTCCTCAACATACCATGTGTCCCAGCTGTCGAATGCAGGTGAGAAGAATCTGCTGAGGTGTTCAGCTCTGATTGACATAGGAATCTCAACAAGACCTGATTCCTTTACAGCTTTGAGAACTGCATAAAGTTCATCAGCAGTCTCCGGAACAGAATCGAAGCCGAGCTTCTTGAGGATATCTACTCTGTAGACAGGTCCTTCACTGAAGAGAAGGGAGTTATTCTCATAGCTTTCGCCTCTGACGAACGGGAAGCAATAGTATGTTCCGTCATCTGTTGAACATTCCTTAGCAATGTCAGGATGCTCTTCGAGGAACTTTGTAATATTCGGGCAATACTTCTCGAATATGTCGTTGAGAGGGATGATGAAGCCGTCATCGATGGCAGCCTGGGGGCCACCTACATACTCAGCCCACTTGTATTCCACGATATCGGGAAGAGTCGAGGAAACCTGAAGAATCGAGAACTGCTCGCCGAGAATCTTGTTCTCCGAAGAAACGTTCGTGAACTCGATATCGGTATTGGTTCTCTTCATGATCTCCTGCCAATAGGGAAGTTCAGAAAAGTCGTTGACGTTCTTGATCTTCGAACTCATTGGTGCCCAATATGTGAGCTTGACAGGTGCACTTGAATCTGATGTCTTCTTCTCGCTTGCGCCGTTAGCTGCAAGAGGAAGGACAACCATGAGAAGTGCTAAACAAAACAGGAATGCTTTTTTCATCTTTTCATTCTCCTTTTTCTATTTTTTCATACTTTGATTTCAAATCAACTGACCAATTGTCATATGCACTCTTGAGTGCCTCTCCCAGGCCCGGGAGAGTGTAATATGTGCTCCCCGTATCATCCGTCTTCGCCAGAGCGGAGGAAGAGAGGTCCACAACTCCCCTCTTCTGGGCCATAAGGACGGCGTGAGTGTGCTCCTCGGCAGTCTTGAGTGTGCATACGGGAGTTCTCTTCTCCTCGACGCATCTCACAGCTTCCCAGAGTTTCTCCATCCTTTCACCCTTATCAAGAGAGGTATAGTCAATGACCCTGCCGTCGGAGAGGTATCCCGTAAAGCCGTTACCAGTCTCCTCGACATAGCCGTTTTCAAAGACGTATGTGCTCAACGGGCCGAGTTTCACTTCGTCAACGGCATGGGACGCATAGTAATACAGTTCAGTGCCGTCTGCCACAGTAAACTTCAGGCAGGCGGTATCACAATTGGTAATATTGGGTCTCACCTTTATGAGAGCACCCTCAACAGAGACACTCGATGCACTTTCCTCCATTTCCTTTCCAAGAAGGAAGACCATGTTCTGGTATTGGTGTGCACATGCGTTTGTGAAAGGTGAATCGTAGACCGGCTCACCGTGACACATCTCGGCACCTGCCCATGCAGAGCGCGAATAATAGACATCGTTACGTCTCATCAGCCTTATCGTCCTGAACTTGACGGACTTCCCATAGACTCCCGAGAGTATATCCTTCTTGAGGGCAAGTACATCGTGCGAGAAGCACAGTTGATATCCCACGGCGACAAAGTGACCGCTCTCTCTGCTCTTCTTCTCCATTTCCTCTATCTGCTCTGTTTTAAAGCATACAGGTTTCTCGGTAAGGACGGAGCTTGAATTCTCAAGTGCCGTCATTATATATGGATAGTGTGTATGGATCGGAGACGAGATAATCGTAAGGTCTGCCCTGTTCTCTTTGAAGAATTCCTCAGGAGAAGAATAAACAGGAATACCCTTTGCCGTCACATCATTGTAGAGCGGGCTCTTAGAAGCAAAAGGATCTGCAATTGCAACTAGGACGGAACCGAGCACATCGCGTGTAAGGTATTCCTTCACATAGTTCTCACCGTAGCCTCCCATGCCACAAAGTAATACTTTGACTGCCATCTCAGTTCTCCTCAAAGCCTTTCTTCAGAATTGCCGGAGCATCGACATGGAGTGCCCCGACCGGGCATACCTGGAAACAGTATCCACAGCCTATGCAATTCTCTGTCTTATGTGCCTTGCGCCCTGAGAGCTCTATGCCCTTGTACCAGCACACATCCTCACACCTGCCGCATCCGATACACTTCTCCGGGTCGACCTGAGTCGTCCTGTAGGCTTCTCCAAGTGCGTTCTGCCTCTTCTTTGCTTTTTCCTCGCTCATAGAGAAAAGCTCCAGAGCAACACCCTTAAGTTCCTTCACGCTCCTATAGCCGTTTTTATCCATCCACTCGGAGCATTCCCTCATGACACGTGCGCATTCCCTGATTCCACCCGAACATGCAAGAGCACCGAACTGGACCATATCGGAACCGGCCATGATATATCTCAAAGCCTGGTCGTATGAGAAGACACCGCCACCGGCGTACATCGGAATTTCGATTCCACGCTTTCTTGCATCAGCAACTTCAAAGCACACGAGAGGATTAGCCTGTGTGCCGCCGTAGCCTGCACCCGGTCTTGTCTGTGTTGTCTTCCAGTCGAGGTCAAAGTAGAATGCCTTCCATCTTGCAGTCGGCCCCACAGCATCAGCGCCCGCAGCGACAGCACGTCTCATCGAAGTGAGGCAGTCCACGTCTTCGACTGCAAGCTTGACCATGACAGGAGTACCGGGTACTGCAGCCTTAATCATCTTGGTGCATGTCTCCACCAGCTGATAGTAATTGAACTGTCTGTCAGCAGCTGTTGCAACGCCGGGAGTGTTGAAATGGAGCTCGACGGCATCTGCGCCTGCAGAGACGACTTCCTTAGCCTCCTTCACCCACCTTTGAGCCCAGTCAGGGTACTTCTCTATATCATGATAGTGACCCACCGATGCCCAGAGCTTAGTCTCAGGATACATCTCCTTTCTGGCCCTTCTCACCTCTTCGCAATATTCGTCGAGGGAGGCAATCTTATCGGGACACTGGGATCCGACGGCATGCGAATGGAATGCAGGAAGGCCCTTTCTAACACTCTCAAAATCGGGATAGAAGAATCCGCCACCTCCCATGCCGTGACCGAAGTTACGCATCGTTACGGCACCCGGATGACACTGTGAGCTCTTTATCACATTGTCTGCACCACGTGTGGCGGGACTTGAAGCGATGACAAACGGGTTAATCATGTCAAAACACTCGATATGCATATCAGCCATAATCAATTATCTCCTCTAATAAGCTTTTTAAGGACCTCTGCGTCCTCTTTAAGCTGCTCACTGCTGTCATTCCGGACGAACTCCAGAAGTGCATAATATTTTCTATTTTCATCAAGAAGAGAGAAATACTCTCTCCAATGGTCTATACCTTCAGAAAGGGGCCTCCGTCCACTCTCATCCCAATAATAGACGTGAAGATACGAAAGGTAGGGTTTAATCATTTCAAGTCCCTTCTTTCTCTCTTCGAAACTCAGCGCCTGTGTCGGCTGCCACAGAGTCCTGAGAGAGGGACTGTTTATCCTCTCCAGAACATCAAGCCCCGACTCATTTGTATCTGTGAGGGTATTCTTATGCCACTCAAGATTGAGGGTTATGCCATACGAAGAAGCAACCCGAGTGGCTGTCTTTAACTCCTCTATCAAGGTGTCTCTCTCCTCACCCGAGAGTGAGGCTGAGGGTCTTCCTCCAGCCCATATACGCATGCTCTTGGCTCCCAGAGCCGAAGCAGTGTCGAGGCTCTCTCTTATCTCCATATTCTCACCCAGTCTGTAATAGGAGCCGTAGCCTGCTATCTCAAGACCGGCAGAAGATGTCTTCTCTGCTGTCTCTCTCGCAAAAGAGAGATCACCCTTTTTTATATGATGGTTCTCGCTCCACTCAACGGCAGAGAGTCCGTTCTCTACTGCAACTTTTATGACATAGTCGACGCTCTCTGTCTTGAATGTTGCACTTACAATCCCCGGAACCAGCATATATCAGCCCTTTACAGCGCCGACCATGACGCCCTTGACGAAGAACTTCTGCAGGAAGGGATATACGGCGAGAATCGGAGCCGTTGCAACGACAATCGTTGCATACTTCACAGAGTCTGAAGAGAGTGCAAGAGACTCAAGCGACCCTGATGACATAGCTGCAGTATCATCCTGGACGAGGATGGTGCGGAGAATGAGCTGCAATGGATACATGCTCTTCTTTCTGAGATATATCATTGCCGGGAACCATGAATTCCAGTGAGAAACTGCATAGTAAAGCAGGATAACGGCAATCGAAGCCTTTGTGACAGGAACCATAATTCTTGTCAGGATTGTCACATGTCCCGCACCGTCAATCATGGCAGACTCAGGAAGAGATTCCGGAACTGCAGCCATTGCTGTCCTCAAGACTATCAGGTTGAAGGTGTTGATAGCCGACGGAAGAATCAGAGCCCATCTTGAGCCGACAAGATGAAGTTTGTCGACAATGATGTAGGTCGGAATCGTACCACCCTGGAAATACATTGTGAAGACAATCATCAGCGTAAAGAACTTGATGAGTCTCGGCCCCTTACGGGAAAGCACATATGCCGCGATTATCGAGAGCGCAAGATTGAGTGATGTTCCCACGATTACGACAAAGAGAGTGTTCATATAACCGGTGAGGATACTCTTGTCCTGGAAGACCATCTTGTAGCTGTAGAGAGAGAACTTCTCCGGATGCCAATAAATTCCGGTATGCTTCATTACCTCAAAGGGATCTGAGAAGGAAGCAAAGACAATGCTCATGAGCGGGATGATTACCGCCAGGACGAGCAGAATTGTAACCAAAACGATGAATAAGTGAAAAACCTGTTCACCAGCTGTATATCTGACTTTCATCTTTGAGCCTCCTATCACCAAAGTCCGGAACCGGTAAGCTTGTTGGAGAGCTTGTTTGTGCTCCACACAAGGACAAACGAAACAATTGAGTTGAACATGCCGACTGCTGCCGCATAGGAATAGTTCAGATTCAAAAGACCCTCACGGTAGACATAAGTGTTGATGACATCAGCAACCTCATAGGTCAGTGAGTTGTACATGAGGATAATCTTCTCGTAGCCGACGTTGAACATCTTTCCTATCTGGAGGATGAGCATGATGACGATTGTCGGAAGAAGGGACGGCAGAGTGATTGACCACAGCTGTCTGAGCTTTCCTGCCCCGTCAATCTTCGCAGCTTCGTAGAGCTGGGCATCTATCGAGAGGAGAGCCGCCAGATAGATAATGGAGTTCCATCCCACGTTCTGCCAAATATTGGAGATAATGTAGAGAGGAAGGAAGTACTTCGGCTCGTTAAGCATTGTCACCTTTTCAAAGCCGAAATAGGAAAGGAACGTCGTTATTGCACCTGTACGTGATGTGAGATCCATCAGGATTGAAGTCACAACGACGACTGAGACGAAGTGCGGGATATAAGTGACTGTCTGGACGAACTTGGAATACTTGCGGCTTCTGAGTTCGCTGATGAAGATAGCCAGGAGGATCGGGCACGGGAACGTGAAAATAAGGTTCGTGACCGCAATTCTTATAGTATTCGTGAGCGTTCTCTGGAAATAATAATCCTTGAAAAAGTTCTTGAAATGCTTGAGACCGACAAATTTAGAGCCGAAGAATCCGAGTCTGGGCTTATAATCCTCGAATGCGATGATAAGACCGAACATCGATCCGTACTGGAAGATGATGTAATAAAGAAGAACCGGGATGAAGAGGAAATAGAGGGTTTTATACTTCGCCCAATCCTTCTTCATTTTGAGTGTGAGTGGCACGTCCTGATAATTCTGCAGTTGTTTCTTTTTCATAATGACCGCCTTTTTCGGTTTGTAGTATGCATTACTCTCAAAGCAGAAAAAATTGACAAAATAAATACTCAATGTGTCAGATTTTTACACTAAAAAACCCGGATTTCGTGTTTTTTCTGTCAACATTTTGTTGAAACTCAAGAAATAACAAGGTCAATGTTAAGAAATATGCTTCTTTGAGAATTCTGACAGAAAAACTTTACAGGTGTTTTTTCTTTCCCGTGGGTGCAATAATCGGGTCATGTTCAAGAATCCAGTCATCCCGGGCTTTGCTCCCGACCCGTCAGTCGTTTTTCATAACGGCTGGTACTACCTTGTAAACTCCACATTTGAGTATTTTCCCGGCGTCACCGTATGGAAAAGCAGGGACCTCGTGTCTTGGGAATACCTTCATGGTGCACTCAGGCGTGAAGAGGACCTCAACCTCGAGAAGGCAAACCCGAGTTCGGGGCTCTATGCCGCAACAATCCGCGTAAACGAAAGCGGCCGCTTCTACATAGTGACGACCAATAAATACACACTCGGTAATTTCATCATCCATACCGATGATATCGAAAGCGGAGAATGGTCAGAGCCGGCGTTCATAACAAAGGACGGAATAGATCCTTCCCTCCTCTTTTTACCTGACGGCAGATGCTTCTACTCATCTAACGGAAAGGCAGACGGCGTCAAGGGAATAGTCGGGGCATTCATCAATCCCGATACGGGAGAACTCCAGGAGCCCTTGAGACTGCTTACCACAGGATGCGGCGGACCGTCTGTTGAAGGACCTCACATCTACTTGAAGGACGGATGGTACTATCTTATGGAAGCCGAAGGTGGTACGGAGTACGGCCACCATGAGGTAATATTGAGGTCAAAGGATATCTACGGACCATACGAGAAGAACCCTTCAAACCCAATCCTCTCGCACGTTGCCAGAAAGAGGCACCCGATCCAGGCGACAGGACACGCTGATCTTGTTGAGGCTCCTGACGGGAAATGGTGGGGAGTCTTCCTTGCTATCCGCGTTAAGCCCAGGCCGCTCTTACACCATCTCGGACGTGAGACTTTCCTCTCTCCAGTTGAATGGAAAGACGGATGGCCGGTAATCGGAGAGAATGGTTATGTCGAACTCGAATATGACTGCTCACCGGATCAGAAGATAGAGAGGGACTACTCTGTGTCTTTCTCAGAGGATTTGGAGAAATACCCCTACCTCAAGGTACGGGTACCGAAGAGGGAGTGCTACGTCATAGATAAGGCTGAGAGGACGCTGACCCTCCACGGAGAGGATGATATCAAGAAGCCGTTGGGACACCCTACGATGCTGCTCTTCAGACAGAGGGGGTTCAGAGAGAGGATGAGCGTCAACCTTGACCTGGGGTCTCTCACAGGAAGCGCAGGAATAACTGTATTCCTCTCGAGCGATTACCACTACAGGATGGAAGTGAGAAAGCACACAGACAGCGTCTCTGTTTCCCTCATCAGGCATATACATGACTTTGAGGCCGAGACAGAGAAGATATCATTATACCACCTTCCAGATACCCTCAACCTCGAGATACGCTCCGACGACGAATACTATTGGTTCTACATAGGAGGGATTTTGCTCGCCAGGGCAACAGTCTACGGCCTTGCAGCCGAAGGGTGCATGAACATGTGCTTCACGGGCGCTCTCTTCGGAGTATATGCCCAGGAAGGAGACGCCCTCTTCCTGGACGGAATAAAGATGGAAAGCATTGAAGAAAAGGAGAATGACAATAAATGAAGAAGACAGCAATTATTACAGGTTCTTCGCGTGGTATCGGGCTGGCAACAGCGAAGGCACTTGCCTCAGACGGGTGTAACATCGTAATGGTGGCTACAGGAGAAAGAGAGAAGAATGAGAAGGCCGTGAAGGAAGTTGAATCCCTCGGCGCTGAGGTTCTCTACGTCAAGGCAGATGTCTCCCTAGCCTCTGACAGGAAGAGAATTGTGGATGAAGCCGTAAAAGCATTCGGGAGAATCGACATCCTTGTCAACAATGCCGGAGTCGCCCCACTTGTGAGGGCAGACCTCCTTGAGATGACAGAGGAATCCTTTGACAGGGTCATGACAATCAACACAAAGAGCAACATGTTCATGACACAGGCTGTTGCAAATGTCATGGTGAAGCAGGAGTTGGTGAACGGAAGAAGAGGCTGCATTGTTAATATATCATCATGCTCTGCTGAGGTATCGAGTACATCACGGGGCGAGTATTGCGTATCGAAGGCGGGAATCAGCATGCTGACTACACTCTATGCTGACAGGCTTGCGGGAGAGGGAATACTTGTAAACGAAGTCAGACCCGGCGTCATCGCAACAGATATGACATCAGCAGTTGAGGAGAAATACACTTCACTAATCAAGAATGGTCTCTTCCCGATAGCACGCTGGGGAAAGCCGGAGGATGTCGCAAATGCGGTAAGCGCACTTGTCTCTGACAAATTCCTCTATACGACAGGTAACCAC
This sequence comes from bacterium, assembly GCA_963640795.1. GTDB lineage: Bacteria > Spirochaetota > Spirochaetia > Sphaerochaetales > Sphaerochaetaceae > Ornithospirochaeta. The sequence continues at coordinate 20,369 of CAVIAZ010000014.1, forward strand.
ATCGATGTAGACGGCGGTTTCCATATCAAAAGACTGTAGGTAAATAAGAGATGAAAAACGAAAGGATAAAGGTAAACACCGTAATAGTCGGTACGGGGGCTGCCGGTTACAATGCAGCTGTCTCCCTCAAAAAGAACGGAGTTGATGACATCCTACTCATCAGCGAAAATAGGCTCTCCGGCACAAGCCGCAACACGGGAAGCGATAAACAGACATACTACAAGCTCACACTCAGCGGAAGCGGAAGCGACAGCGTAAGGGCTATGGCGGAAACGCTTTTCAACGGAAAGGCCGTTGACGGCGACATCGCACTTGCAGAGGCTGCACTCAGCACACAGGGTTTTATGCACCTCTGCCTTCTCGGCCTCCCCTTCCCCGTCAACAGATACGGTGAGTACGTCGGCTACAAAACAGACCATGACCCGAGAGAGAGGGCAACAAGCATCGGCCCCTACACATCGCGTGAGATGACCCGGGCTCTTGAAAAGGAGGCCGAAAGCCTCTGTGTCCCCTTCAGGGATAAAATGCAGGTTATAAAGATTCTCTCTGACGGGGAGAGGACATATGGTCTTATAGCACTCGACACAGAGAAGAACACATATGTTGTCATAGAGGCCGAAAATGTCGTATGGGCAACAGGTGGCCCGGGAGGGATCTACTTCTCTTCCGTCTACCCGGTAAGCCAGCACGGCTCTACGGGGCTGGCGTTCGAAGCGGGAGTCAGGGGACGCAATCTTACGGAGTGGCAGTTTGGACTGGCATCTGTAAATCCAAGATGGAACGTTTCAGGAACATATATGCAATCCCTTCCGAGATTCTACTCGACAGAGGCCGATGGAAGCGGAGAGAGAGAATTCCTCTCTGATTTCTTCTCATCGCCCTCCTCTCTTCTCTCATCGGTATTCCTCAAGGGCTACCAATGGCCATTCGATGTAAGGAAGGCTGATGGCGGAAGCTCCATTATCGACATTCTCGTCTACATTGAGGAAATGAAGGGACGACGTGTATTCCTCGATTTCAGAAAAGACCCGCTTGGCGGAAACTTCTCATTCGAGTCACTCTCCCCCGAAGCATACAATTACCTCTCATCAGCCGGGGCTCTCGTAAAGACACCAATTGAAAGACTCAGGATAATGAACAGCCCGGCAATCGACTTCTACAGGGACAAGGGAGTAGACCTGGAGAAGGAAAGCCTTGAGATAGCTCTCTGCTCTCAGCACAACAACGGCGGTCTCGATATAAACATGTGGTGGGAGAGCAATATAAAAGGCTTCTTTGCTGTGGGAGAGGTAGCAGGAAGCCATGGTATATACCGTCCGGGTGGCTCTGCGCTCAACTCCGGCCAGGTCGGCTCTGCTCGTGCAGCCCTTTATATATCACAAAGGAAAGATGAGAACGCCCATAGAGAGGAAGAGTTCAATGAAATCATGGAGAAATCTCTCAAGGATCTCATAACACTAGCCGAGTCAACAAAGGGAGAGAGCAGCAATGTACATGCATTAACGGAAAGACTCCAGAAGAAGATGAGCGTCTCTGGAGGAGCTATCCGCAATACAGAAGATATGAAAGCGCTCCTTGAAGAGATTGATTCCTTATTGTCCTCCTTCAATAAAGAAGTAAGGTATTCCTCCCAGGAAGAGCTCAAGGACGTATACAGACTGAAAGATATGCTCATAACCCAGAAGTGTTATCTTGAGAGCATGATTAACTATACTAAGGAGGGAGGAAAGAGCCGCGGAAGCGCACTCTATACAGACAGAAGCGGTTCAAAGCCCGCCCCGTCACTCCCCGACATCTTCACGTTCAAGCTTGACGACGGGGGGAAGGATGACTACATCCAGGAGATGACATACCGAAGCGGAAAATGTTCATTCAATTGGAGAAAGGTCAGACCTCTTCCCGAAGAGAATGACTTCTTCGAGAATGTATGGCGTGGCTACAGGGAAAACAAAAACGTCAATTAAAAAGGAAAGATAAAATGGCAGAACACGAGAAATTCCACTACAAGACACTTGATGATATAAAAGAAAAGTGCAACGAACTCGGCTTTACACTACCCTTTGCAAAGGATACGAAAATCCTCTCGACACCGCTTAAGGTGAGAAACATTGTTTTCAATAACAGACTCGGCTCAGCCCCCATGGAAGGAGCAGATTCTCTTCCTGACGGCAGCCCGTCCGACTACACCTTGAGGCGCTACAGGAAAGTTGCAGAAGGTGGAGCTGCAATAATGTGGTTCGAGGCAATAAGCGTTGTGAAGGAAGGAAGGAGTTCGCTTACCCAGCTTCTCCTCACCCCGGAGAATGTCGACGCATTCAAAAGAATGACAGATGAAATCAGGGAAGCCGGACTTAAAAAGAACGGATACGCCCCCTTCCTCATCTGCCAGGCAAACCACTCGGGAAGGTATTCCAACCCTGAAAATAAGCCAGCTCCCCTCATTGCATACAGGCACCCCTGGCTTGAGCAGTTCAGAGCAGCAGATGACTCGTGCATAGTCTCTGATGATTATCTCAAGAGCATGGAGGAGAAGTTTGGAGAGGGAGCAAGACTAGCCAAGGAAGCGGGTTTCGACGCCGTCGATATCAAACAATGCCACGGTTACCTCTTTCAGGAAGTAGCATCAGGATTCTACAGAAAAGGTGAATACGGCGGAAGCTACGAAAACAGGATGAAGCTCCTCTTCAACTCCATTAAATCAGCAAAATGCTGGGAAGACGATTCATTCATGGTCACTGCAAGAATCGGTATCTATGACGGCTACCCGGAATACGCAGGATTCGGGCAGAAACCCGGCACAATGGAGCAGGATTTGACAGAGCCAGTCAGACTTATAGAGGATCTCAAGGCCCTCGGACTCGACATGGTCAATCTCACGATGGGGAACCCCTATGCAACAACGCATGTCACACGGCCCTTCGATGCGGGGAAGTACCCGCCAAATGAACATCCGTTTGAGGGAATCAACAGGATGATCAGGAGTATAGGAGAGGTAAAGAAAGCAGTTCCAGGAATGACGATATTGGCCTCTGCTCCGACATACCTCAGACAGTACAGTGATCTCTACACGGCAGGCGCCGTTGAAAGCGGACTCTGTGACGGCATGCTCTTCGGCAGGATACAATTCTCTGACCCGGACTTTGCAAACGAAATTAAAAAAGGAAGAATCGACCCGAACCGGATATGCCTCACATGTGGTAAGTGCGGGGACCTTATAAGAGCACACAAGCCCACCGGGTGTGTTATAAGGGACAACAAGACTTTCATGCCTTTCTACAAGGAATTCCTTGAAGAGAAGAAGACTCTCCCCTCTAAC
>CAVIAZ010000015.1:0-22800 GCA_963640795.1 bacterium
CAGCATATTTCCCGCTATACTTCTCTTTCCATCTTTTGAGTTGCTGGGTCGCTTTCCTCTTGAAAATCACAGAAATGTCCATCCTTCAAGATAAATTTAAGCTAAAAGTGTCCATCCTTCAAGATAATTTCAGGCCAAAAGTGTCCATCCTTCAAGATAATTCGAATTTTCCTGTAGAATCACGGACTTGGTTATTCATCATCAATTGTAGTAGCAGGAGTACAGATGTCTCTCCCCCCTCTGCTACAATCACCTCCTCTCCGAGAGAGAGTATCTTCTCTTTATCCTGTTGTGAGATTCGATATCGATGACAACCAAGGGCACCTTTTCTTATTCTGTTTTGCAACCATGAAGAGGTATTGCACTATTACTTCGATAATCCCTTAAGGAAAAATCATCTCATTTTGCTCTTGTCTTCATTATTGCACTTTCACTATTCCCCCATTATAATTTCCCTTATAACGTTCCTAAACTAAGGAAGATTTTCATGGAGGAAATTAAATGAAAAAAGTATTTTCTGTTCTTTTAGTTCTCTGCCTTGCTCTCTCAGTTTTCGCTAGCGGTGCTTCAGAAGCTCAGTCAGCAAAGACTCAGGAATATGCAATCGCAATGATCACAGACTCTGGTGATATCACAGACCAGTCATTCAACCAGTCAACATATGAAGCTTGTAAAGACTATGCAGCAGCAAAGGGTCTCAAGTTCCAGTATTATAAGCCGACAGGCGACTCAAACGAAGCTCGTTCTGCTTCTATCGAGAAGGCTATCGATGACGGATTCAACATCATCGTCATGCCAGGCTACCTCTTCGGGCCTTCAATCTCTGCAGTTGCTCCTGAATATCCTGAAGTAAAGTTCGTTGCTCTCGACGTTTCTGAAGGCGACGTAGGCGGATCCATCTCCAACGTATACTGCATGGTTTACCAGGAAGAAATCGCTGGCTACCTCGCTGGTTATGCAACAGTTGCTCTCGGATATACAAACCTCGGTTTCTGTGGTGGTATGGCAGTTCCTGCAGTTATCCGCTACGGCTACGGCTTTGTCCAGGGTGCAGATGCAGCAGCAGCTAAGCTCGGAAAGACCGGTACAATCCAGTACACATATGCTAACCAGTTCTTCGGAGATGCAGACATCACAGCAGCTATGGACACAATGTATGCTAATGGTGCTGAAGTTGTCTTCGCTTGCGGTGGCGGTGTCTACAACTCAGTTGCAGAAGCAGCAGCTAAGGTCGGTAAGAAGGTTGTCGGTGTCGACGTTGACCAGAAGGCTACAATCGATGGCGCTTACGGTGCAGGAATCACACTCACATCTGCTATGAAGGGTCTCTATGCTTCTACACAGGCTGCTCTCAAGACTATCGTTGAAGACGGCAAGTGGGATACAGTTGCAGGTACATTCGCAACTCTCGGCCTCGTTTCCGGCTCAGATATGGATTCTAACTTTGTTGGTATCCCGACAGGCGACGGAACAGAGTGGTCATCTTCCTTCTCAAAGGCTGATTATGCTTCTCTCGTGAACGACATCTTCACAAAAAAGCTCACTGTTTCCAGCGACACAACAGTTTCTGCTGCAGCTAATGCAAAGGTTCTCACAGTCAAGGATCTCGGAAACATCAAGTAAGATTTCTTGCTTAATTTTGGGTCACCTCATCCGGGGTGGCCTTTTTTCATACAGGGAAAAATGTATTTTTGCGTTTTTTATTGTTCTGTTTTCCAAGGTATAATAGAATTATCGATAATGACTTAAGTTTTCTTAGTGAGAACAGCTAAAGGAGGCATACATTGGAAGAACAGTATGCAATTGAAATGCTGAACATCACCAAAAGGTTCCCGGGTATTGTTGCCAACGACAACATCACTCTGCAGCTGAAAAAAGGTGAAATTCATGCACTTCTCGGCGAGAACGGAGCAGGTAAGTCCACACTCATGAGTGTCCTCTTCGGATTGTATCAGCCGGAAGAAGGTGTCATCAAAAAGGATGGCAGGGTTGTCGAGATTAAAGACCCAAATGACGCCAATGCACTTGGTATCGGGATGGTACACCAGCACTTCAAGCTTGTTGAATGCTTCAGTGTCCTCGACAACATCATCATGGGAGTCGAACCCGTGAAGTATGGTTTCCTTCAGAAGAAAGAAGCCAGGAAGAAGGTTCTTGAACTCTCTGAAAAGTATGGCCTTCACGTCGAGCCGGATGCCCTCATCGAAGACATCACAGTGGGTATGCAGCAGAGAACAGAAATATTGAAGATGCTCTACAGGGACAATGAGATTCTCATCTTTGATGAACCGACTGCTGTTCTGACTCCACAGGAAATAACCGAGCTTATGGATATCATGAAGAACCTTGCTGCAGAGGGTAAATCCATTCTCTTCATCTCTCATAAGCTTGCTGAGATTATGGCAGTATCTGACAGATGCAGCGTTCTAAGAAAAGGCAAGTACATCGGCACAGTCGAAACTTCAAAGACAAATATCGAGGAACTTTCCGCAATGATGGTCGGAAGGAACGTCAACTTCCACGTCGAGAAGAAACCTGTGACTCCGGGAGAACCGGTTCTTGAAGTGAAGAACATGACTGTTGCCTCCAAGATTCACAAGAACAATGCCGTAAAGGACGTCTCCCTCACTGTCAGACGCGGGGAGATTGTCTGCATAGCAGGTATCGACGGCAACGGACAGACAGAGTTTGTACACGGCCTTACCGGTCTTGATCCTCTTGTAAGCGGAACAGTCATCCTTGATGGCAAGGACATAACAAAGGCTTCCATCAGAGAAAAGAGCATCCTGGGTATGAGCCATATCCCGGAGGACAGACATAAGCACGGCCTTGTCCTCGACTACTCGCTTGAGGACAACCTTGTGCTCCAGACATACTTTGAGCCACAGTTCACCTCAAAGGCAGGCTTTCTCAAGAGGGATGCCATCAGAAGCTATGCTGAGAAGATTATCGACGAGTATGATGTAAGGTCCGGTCAGGGACCGATTACGATTGCACGCTCGATGAGTGGCGGTAACCAGCAGAAAGCAATTGTCGGAAGAGAAATCGAGAAGAACCCCGAACTTCTAATTGCAGTCCAGCCTACCCGCGGTCTTGACGTCGGCGCTATCGAATACATTCATAAACAGCTTGTTGCAGAACGTGATGCAGGAAAGGGTGTCCTACTTGTCTCGCTGGAGCTGGATGAGGTAATGGATGTCTCCGACAGGATTCTCGTCATGTACGAGGGTGAGATAGTCGGAGAATTCGATCCGAAGAAGACAACAGAGGAAGAACTCGGCCTCTACATGGCAGGAGCAAAGAGAATGGAGGTAAAGGCATGAAGAAGAATATATGGAAAACAAACGGCATGCAGTCTTTGATAGCCTCCCTTATCTGCATCATACTTGGCCTTTTTGTGGGATTTCTGGTACTTCTCATAATCAACCCGTCAGGAGCTGCAGATTCAATCTTCGCACTTATGAAGAACTTCATGGACTACAGCAGCCACCGTCTCAGGATAAAGAACTTCGGCTCGACTCTCGTCAAGACAGTTCCCCTCCTCATGTGTGCTTTGAGTATCCTCTTCTCATATAAAGTCGGACTCTTCAACATAGGGTGTTCAGGACAGTACACAGCAGGTTGCTGTGCAGCCCTCTTTGCTGCCCTCAAGTGGGGCTGGGGATGGCTACCATGTCTCCTCTTTGCAATGGTCGCAGGAGCATTACTGGGAGCAATAGTAGGACTCTTAAAGGCTTACCTCAACGTCAATGAGGTAATATCGGGAATAATGCTGAACTGGATTATCCTCTATCTGACAAACACGATTCTCTCTGTTGTCCAGGATCCGGCAAAGCCTTATACATACTCGCTTTCAACCCATGCTCCCCAGGCTATCCTTCCGACACTCGGTATGGAGAAGCTCTTCAACAACAACTATGTCTCGATAGCAATTCCAATTGCTATCCTCTTTGCCGTTCTTGTCATGGTGATTCTCAACAAGACAAAGTTCGGTTATGAGCTGAAGGCAACGGGGTTCAACAAGAACGCAGCAAAATATTGCGGAATGAAGGAGAACAGGAACATCGTCCTGTCACTTCTCATCTCCGGAGCATTTGCGGGAATCGGGGCCGGGCTGTTGTATCTCACCGGAATCGAAGACTGGGAGTGCACAAGAGCATCTGTTCCTGCTATGGGATTCAACGGCATTGCCGCAACATTCCTCGGCGGTCTCAACCCAATCGGAACAATCTTCGCATCATTCTTCATCGAGCACATCACACTCGGAGGTGCTAACGTCGACCTCACGAAGTATTGCTCCCAGATATCTGACCTGATCTCCTCGATCATCATATACCTCTGTGCATTCGTCCTCTTCTTCAAGCTGAAGATGAATGACATCATCCTCCATATAGAGGAAAAGAAGGCGAAGTCGGAGAAAAACAGTGAAGGAGGTAACAGCTGATGCTTTCGGTAGTTCTGCTTATTCAATATACATTAATATTCTCTTCCGTCCTTATCCTTGTTGCTCTCGGCGGATGCTTTTCGGAGCACTCGGGAGTCATCAACCTCGGACTTGAGGGAATCATGGTTATCGGAGCTCTCGGCGGAGCACTTGCAATGCAATATCTTCCGCTGGGCATCCCCGCATTCTTCTACATTCTACTGGTGATTCTTGCTGCAATGGCTGCAGGAACTCTCTACTCAGCACTTCTTGGTGTGGCTTCAATCAACTTCAAGGCTGACCAGACACTTGTCGGAACGGCACTCAACCTTCTTGGTACAGCAGGTGCAACTGTCTTTGTAAAGGCACTCAACACAGCATCAAGCGGAGGCAACAACGTCTCATCCGACATCTACTATGTAGAACCGAAGAAGAAGTTTATCGAAAATATCGGGGCATTTGAGTTCAACTGGTTCATGGTCATTACAATCATTGCACTCGTCATTGCGTACGTTCTCCTCTACAAGACACGCTTCGGTCTCAGACTTATGGCTTGTGGAGAGCATCCGCAGGCTGCAGACAGCGTGGGAATCAACGTATACAAGATGAGATGGGCCGGCGTCCTCATAAGTGGTGCCTACGGCGGACTTGGTGGAATATGCTACATCCTCGCAGGTGTCTCAATGTGGAAGTTCGAGAACGGTGTTGTCGGGTTCGGATTCCTTGCACTCGCCGTCATGATCTTCGGCCAGTGGAAACCACACAGAATAGCACTCGCTGCTCTTCTCTTCGGCTTCTTCCGTGCTCTCGGAAACACCTACAACGGGTTCGACTTCCTAGTAGCACTCAAGCTTCCGAGCAATGTCTACAACATGATGCCTTATATCATCTCGCTTATCGTCCTTGCACTTACATCAAAGTCGAGCAGGGCTCCGAAGGCAGAAGGTATACCTTACGACAAATCACAGCGTTAAGTAAAAAACGCAAAACCGGGACTGGAGGTTTCTTCAGTCCCATTTTCTTTTTTTCTTTCTTTGTTTTTGCCTGTTTTCACATTATATTTATAGTAAGGAGGACACGATGAGAACAAACATCATCATCCATTCTGTTTCCGGCAACATTTACCTGCTTGCCCAGGCACTCAAAGAAAAGTTAATTGAAAAAGGAGTAGACGCCAGAGTCTACAGAATCGACGACTCAGACCTTCATGTCGCTGCTGCAAAGGACAATGAAGCAAATGAATACTATGAGGACATAATATCACTTCCGCTGGCCTCTAATGAGAAACTCAGGAAGGCCGACACTATCGTTCTGGCTTGCCCTGCCGTATTCTCTCTCCCCTCTGCAGAGATGGTAACCTTCCTCAACGGAACTGTTCCCCTCAGGGAGACGGGAGAACTTGGAGGAAAACGTTTCTTCAGCTTTGCTTCTTCACGTTACGGAGAGGAAGAGGGACAGAGCTGCATAACAGGTCTCCAGCTCTGGGCTGATGCTATGGGTCTCGAGATAATCTCAGATCCGGTATTTGTTCATGATGACGGAGACATAATAGCAAGGCGTCCGGGAGTGGAAACAGATAAACTCCTGGAAGAGATGGCAATTGCTATAAAAGGTTAAACCCACAGCGGAGGAGCAATCCTCCGCTTTCTAAAACACATTAGATAAAAATATACGGTAATTTGCACTTCCGCTATCGGGCCATCCTCTCTCCAAGTCGCATCTTGAGAAGGTATACTGCAAGTTATATTAAACAGAAAATCAATGGCTGTTACTCAAATTGCCTAAAATGATATTTACCCTTCCCTTCTCCTTTGACAGGCTTAACAAGGCCAAGCTCACATAATTTCTTTAAATATCCGGTTGCAGTGGTATCTGAACAATTAAGCACATGTACTATGTCCGCATTTCCAAAAGTGGAATCTCTGAGACTCTCACAAATTAAACTCAGGTTATTCTTCACTTTGTCTGTATAGCTTGATTTGCTTATCTCATTCAGGTACTCTCGACTTCCTCTCATAGTCCCTGTTTTCAAGCTCGGCTTGTCTCCATTTTTTATTGAATAATATTCTTCATTAACTGGAATTACTACAGATGTAACATTATCGGATGCAGAGAAAATCTTATAAAATAACTGGGGTGACCCATTATCTGACATAGCTTGTTTTGCCTCCCCAATTCCTGTCCCAAACGATTCTATTATCCCCAACGCCTTAAACATGTCTCTGATCTCAGGATTCTCCGTATCCCTCTCATTAAAAATTCTGCGCTCATTCAAATCCTCTAACACCAGAGGTGGCAGGGGCTTATTATAATTCACAATATTAATCTGAGTTCCCGATACATATATCTGAATCGGCTTCCCGTTTTCATAGTTGTTGTGAACAATCGCATTGGCAACAAGCTCTTCAACCGTAGCAAATGGGAAATTGGCAACTCGTCTATTTTCAGCTACACCTTTCTCCCTTATCACACACTCATTCAGAAAGTTATCATTTATGTAATTGACTATATTCTCATACTGTTTCCAAATCGGCCCGGTGAACTTCTTTGACTCCATTTTCCGTTTTGTTCCGTACATATCGACTATAAGTTCCGAATATGCATATGGAATAAACTCTTCAGGATGATAGGCAAACATCAGTACAGCATAATTCTTCACCCTGGTAAAAGACGGATCATTCCTGTCGAGAAGTTTCAAAGCCTGTGCGACCTCTGTTTTATCCATGGCCTGTGATATCTTTCTGTCACTTGTTTTCTCAAGATACTCAGAAATATAATCAATGCTCAAATCATTTAAAGTGGCTTCCGGGTTTGTTAACGAAGAATAGTGAAAGTTCGCAAACTTCCGCAGCAGGTCATACTCCTCATCCACCCTGGCTATCCTGCTCTGTGCTTCGATGCGGATATACCTTCCCGCCTTAAGACCGATTTTCTTGTCTTTCTCCGCCTTGTCATTGACCATAAATGGACCACCAGTCTGCCTTGGAACTGCAATTATCAGATATTTCTTTGAATCAATTTCATTAGAAATAATCTCAAAAGAAACATTAGGATACAGATAAGAACGCAATGAATTCAGTTCGTTTTTACTCTTCTCCAACCGGCCTTCTGTCATTCCTGCCAGAGGCAATATAGGCGTCGCCTTATCTTTCTCACTATTTTCTTCTTCAACTCCAATGAAAAGATATTGGATGTCGTTATCATAATAGTTATTGCCATAAGCACAGATTGTCTTAAGAATTTTGTCATGTTGCTCAGAGGATTTCTTGTATTCAATGTAGCTACATTCCGCAATCTTATCCCTCAAAATCCTGTTCGCTTGTTTTTTCACTGATTCATAATCCATAACACCCTATCCTCCACAAGTCTTCAGGCAGGATTATTATATGTCAATTCCAAGTTTTCAACAACCAATTCCAAGTTTTTCGGCATCAATTCCAAGTTTTTCAGGGACCAATTCCAAATTTTCCATCAGTCAACCCACGTTTAAAGTAATGCAACTTTTATTCAAAAGCCTATTCCAAGTTTTCAGGGCTCAATTCCAAGTTTTCGGGTACCAATTCCAAGTTTTAAGGCACCAATTCCAACTTTTCATTCTACCTTAGAGCCGAAAGGCATCAGGGAGAGAGAGGCTAGCTTGAAGAACTGGAGACCGAACGGAATCCCGACAATCGTAACGCAGAGGACAAGGCCGCAAATCACATTGGCAAGGGCCATTTCAATCCCGGTGACAATCATCCATATGATATTAACAATCATCTTGAATGTCCCTCCTGCATACTCAACTTCCTTCCCGAAAGGCCAGAGGGAGAGTTTAGCGAACTTGAAACACTGAAGGCCAAGGGGAATACCAACTATGGTAATACACCACAGGACACCATACATACACCACATAAGTGCAATCACAAGACCACCCAGGATAAGCCAGATTATATTGCCGAGAAATTTCATTGTATTCCTCCCTCTCTATTTGTTTTCAATTAAGGTATCCATATCATAAGAGGAAGGCAATACAATATCAGAAAAAACTCCCGGTTTTTCTCCGGGAGGATACCTCACTCTTTCGGCCAGGTGGCAATTATTGTTTTGACAAGGGCCGTGAACTTCGTCTTGACGATTCTTCCTGTTTCAAGCACCTCTTCATGGTTGAGAGGCTGGTCAAGTATCCCGGCCGCCATATTGGTCATACAGCTGATTCCCATTGTCCTGAATCCCATCTGGGAAGCAGCTATCGCCTCGGGCACGGTACTCATGCCACATGCATCGGCACCGGCAGTGCGTGCGAATCTGATTTCGGCAGGAGTTTCAAAGTTAGGACCACTCATAAACATATATACACCCTCTCTGAGTGTTATGTTGTTCTTCTCAGCAGCCTTGATTGCAACCTTCTGTAAATCCTTGCTGTATGCTCCTGTCATATCGAAGAAACGTGCACCAAGTTCATCGTTATTGGGTCCCCTGCAAGGGCTTTCAGAACAGAGTTTTATGTGGTCGGTAATAAGCATCAAGTCCCCGACATTCCACTCTTTGTTCACACATCCTGCAGCGTTAGTCAAGATAAGTGATTTTATACCAAGCATGAACATTGTCCTTATAGGGTAGACACACTCTTCCATCGAGTATCCCTCATAGAAGTGGAACCTGCCCTGCATGCACATGACAGTACGCCCTTCCAGCTCTCCTACAATCAGTCTTCCCTTGTGCCCCTGCACTGTAGATACCGGGAAGTGCGGTATGTCCTTATAATCAATAATTACAGGATTCTTCACCTCATCCCCAAGGTCCCCCAGCCCTGAACCAAGCACAATTGCAAGTTCTACCTTCCTTCCATCCAGCTTAGAGCGGATGTATGCACTGCTCTCTTTAAGATTTTCCATTGTCCTACTCATATTCTTCTCCTATTTCAAATTTCGGAATGCCTTGAAGAAGAGAGCCCAGAATCTCTCGGTATCGGCTTTAATACCGAACTTAGTATTCTGGTTCCTGTCTTCAACTCCACCTGTTGTCTTACCGTAAGTGCTCTCCCCTTTTGTTTCCACCACTATCGGGCGATAAGAGAATTCAAATATCTCCGGATCTGCCAGATAGGCTATGCAACATGGGTCATGCATTGCCGGCATATTTCCCGTAGCTTTTATAAGGGAAGGGATATAAAAACCCATACTGTCAAGAAATATCCTCTTGTAGTCTGTGTCCGGCTCCTTCCTCACCCTGTCAAGGACCTCGTCTGTCAGAAGAACCTGGAGTGTAACATCAAGTCCCATCATCGTAATCGGCGCACCACATTGCATGACAATTGATGCAGCCTCAGGATCTGCATAGACATTGAACTCGGCACTTGGTGTTGTATTACCCGGATGGTCAACAGCCCCGCCCATGAGGACTATCTCCTTAAGGGACGGTGCAAAACGTTCATCGGCCTTTATACATGTTGCAAGGTCAGTCCATGGTCCAACAGAGACATATGTAATCTCCCCTGGATTATTGATGACATGTTCGACAGCCCAGATGATACCATTTCCCTTAGCTTCCTGCCTCTTACGTGGAGGAAAGACGGGACCGTCAAAACCGCTCTTGCCGTGTATTGTGCCGGCAACCACCTGCTTACGTACAAGTGGTCCCGGAGCACCGGCAAAGACCGGAGCATCAAGGCCTAGCGCCTCTGCCAGATTGAGGGTATTTTCAAGTGTCTTCTCCCTCACCTGGTTACCCGCACATGCAATAAGACCGTCAATGGTAATCGCATCCTCCAGTCCCTTAGCCAATGCAATTGCAACAGCATCATCGTGCCCTGTGTCTACATCAAGGATTATTCTTCTCTTTTCCATTTTCAATTCCTGTATTTCACAACATCGGAGAAATCTCTCCTGATTCTCTCTCTTCTCTCATCAGGATAGCCCAGTGCAAGAAGACAGGAAACCTGATCCTCATTGCCGTCCAGTCCCATCCTCTCTATAAGTTTATCATTATCGAAACCCTCGATTGCACAACTCTGGACGCCGAGTTCTGCAGCTGTCAGCATCATGAATGAGAGCGGAAGATACGCCTGTGCCTTTGCCCAGGAGTCCAGCTCACCTTTCTTTGAGAGAAAATCATGGTAACCACGGTAATCTTCAACGTACTCTTCAATTGTACCGGGGAACCTCTCACCACGGCTTTTGACAAACTCTCCGTCAGGGTCGTAATACTTAGCTTTCTTTACAGTCAGAACAAGAGTTATGGGAGCTGTCTTCATACTCTCCTGGTAGAAGCACACGTCGATAATGTCCTTACTTCTCATCACGTAGATATCATAATGCTCCATTCCGAAGGCTGTGGGGGCAAGCCGCCCGCTCTCGAGAATAGTTATGAGGGTATCTTCATCTATTTCCCTATCAAGATATCTTTTGCAGGCAAAACGTTTCTCTGCTGCATCAAGCACAACACTATTTTTCATCTTTATAAACCTTATATGCCGTTTCAAGGGCAACTTCAATCATCCTTCTGTTGCCTTCCATCCTCTCTTCATCCCTGAAGCTCTTACCTGTCACGACATTGTCCGTCATAGTCAGGATAGAAAGTGCCTTCTTATGTGTATACATTGCATTTGAATAGAGGGCCATTGTCTCCATATCCTGGGCAAGAGCACCAAGTGAAGCAAAACTCTTCCATTCATCAGGCCCAAGGGCGTTATAGGATGAAAAATAATCGGAGGAGAATATCATCCCGCAATAAAACGGATAGTTTTTCTCACGTGCTGAGGCAACCCCCTTCTCAAGAAGAGAGAAATCTGCACAAGGGGAGAATGTCCCCCTGAGTCCATACTGTTTCGCCCATGCCGAATCAGTCGACGGAGAAAGAGCAAAGATCAGGGAGCCTACCTCTATATAGTCCTGGAGCCCCGCACTTGTCCCGATACGGATGATGTTTTCAACCCCGTAGTGTGTAAAGAGTTCATACGAGTAGATTCCGGCACTCGGACCTCCCATACCCGAACTCATCACGCTTACCGGCATTCCCTTATAGAACCCGGAGTACCCCAGGACGTTTCTCACGTCCGTAACGAGCCTGGGTTCATCAAAATAATTCTCAGCACAGAATTTAGCTCTCAAGGGGTCACCCGGCATCAAAACAGTCGGAGCGAAATCACCCTTGTTTGCTCTGTTATGTGGTGTCATAAGTTCCTCCAGATTACGAACTTCCCTTTTCGTATGGTATTCCGACTGCCTTCGGGGCATAATCGCGCCCGGAGAAGGCTACAAGTGCAACCAGCGTCACAAGGTATGGAATTATATTGAAGACATAACTCGGGATAACCTTGAGGGCAGGAACCATCGAAGAGATGGTCGAAAGTGCCAGGGATGCTCCGAAGAGAAGACTTGCCCCTGTCACTCCAAGCGGAGTCCATCTGCCGAAAGCAACTGCAGCAAGGGCAATGAATCCCCTTCCGTTCGTGAATGTATCTGTATACTGGATAGTCTGTGTAAGGACAGCACATCCTCCTGCAAGTCCACCGAGGAACCCTGAGGAGAGAACCCCTATATACCTGATGCGTCTCACGTTGATTCCCACGCTGTCTGCAGCTGCAGGGTGCTCACCACATGCCCTGAGATGCATTCCAAACGGAGTCTTGTAGAGAACAAACCATGCCAGGACCATCACCACGATTGATATATAAAGTGTGGGGTAGAAGCCCAATGCATCCTTGATCATACCAACCTTAAAAGCTTCGGAGCGGTCTGTACCGTAGATACGCTGACATACGAATACAGTAATACCTGTTGCAAGGAGGTTTATTCCGGTACCGCTTATTGTCTGGTCAGACTTCAGGTCAATTGACGCAATAGCATGGAGGACGGAAATAAGGCAGGAGACAACACTGGCAGCAAGAAGAGCTATGATAATTGAGCCGCCTCTTGCCATACCTGTCAGCTCCAGAAGCTGATGAACTATGGCAGCCGTACATGCACCTATGCTCATAAGGCCGTCAAGACCTACGTTCGTGACACCACTACGCTCACAGATCATACCGCCAGTTGCGATAATCAGGATAGGAGAAACCAGCATCATTATTGTTGAAAGTGTGTTAATCATTTTTCTTCTCCTCCCTGACTCTGATTTTAGCTCTCTTGTCCTTTATGATGGAGAGCCCGCTTCTGAACGAAATGAATATGACGATAAGGCCCTGTATAATCGACACGACCTCCTTCGGAATACCGGTTCCCTGCATGAGGGAATAAGCCTGTTTCAGGATTCCGAAGAGATAACCGGAAATGAGACACCCAAGCGCTGTCGAGTTACCGACAAGGGCCACGGCTATTCCCATGAAGCCGTAATTGTCCTGGCCGGTAAGAATCTTGGAGTACCTTATGGACCCCAGGAGGACACATGCTCCGGCAAGACCGGCAAAAGCACCCGAAATTGCCATAGCAAGGGAGATGCTCTTTGTGTCGTTGATTCCCGAACATCTTGCGGCATCCTTATTGAAGCCTGTTGCCCTGAGGCTGTACCCGAAGGCTGTCTTCTCCATGATAAACCAATAGAGGACAACCATCAGAAGCATGAAGAAGATCCCTATATTCAAACTCGAGCCCGGAATAAGGCCGTCTTTGAGAAGAGCAGTAGCCTTGAGGTCAGCTGTACGGTTTGTCTTGTTGACTGTTCCTTCAGGAAGAAGATAGAGACACACAAGAGGATAGAGATAGAGTGCTATGTAGTTGAGCATGATTGTGGCAACAACTTCACTCACCTTGTACTTCGCCTTGAGTATACCGACAATTCCACCCCACAGGGCACCGGCAGCGAGAGCCGCGATAAGACATAAGAGCCACTGGCCGGGAAATGCCGGAAGACATACGCCGACTATGTGGGCAGCAAGCATTCCGATTGCATATTGTCCCTCTGCCCCGATATTGAAGAGCCCGACCCTGTTGGCAAATCCCATTGAGAGACCGCAAAGCACAAACGGAATCGTGAATGCAAGAGTCTCACCGACATTTCTGAAATTCCATCCGCCGTTCTTGGCAGCCTTACCGACCATTGACTGGAAGACAGCCTTGAATAGCCCCGCGGGATTCTTTCCTATACATAAAAGGAGAATTACCCCGGCAAGAAAGCCCAAGAGGACGACTACGACAGAAGATGCCCCCTTACTGTCAAGGAACCAGTCGATAAAGGAGGTTTTCTCTTTATTGTTCTTTTTCATCAATTACTCTCCTTTGCCTTAACACCGGCCATCATGAGTCCGATTTCAGCACTCGTCTTCTCTCCTTCGTTGAAGATGCCGATTATCTGGCCCTTGCTTATTGCAGCAATGCGGTCACAGAGATTCATGATTTCATCAAGTTCAAACGAGACAAGAAGGATGGCCTTACCTTTGTCACGCTCCTCCACAAGTCTCTTCCTGATATATTCAATAGCTCCGACATCAAGTCCCCTTGTCGGCTGTGCGACAAGAAGAAGATCCGGAGAAAGGGAGATTTCCCTGGCGACAATAACCTTCTGCTGGTTACCTCCCGAGAGAGAGCCACAGGGAGTGATGCTCCCCTGACCGGAACGTATGTCGAACTGCTCAATAAGGGAGTCGGAATTCTCGTTTATCTTCCCGTAGTCAAGCACATTGAACTTACCGGTATATTTCGGTTTATAGAAATCCTTGAGGACAGTGTTCTCAGCAACTGTAAAGTCCCCGACAAGACCATGCTTATGTCTGTCTTCCGGGATATGGCCCATGCCACGCTCTATACGCTCTCTGATTGAGAGGGAGGTAATATCTTCCCCGTTAAGGAAAATCTTACCTGACTCTACTTTGCTCAAACCTGAAAGAGCATAGAGAAGCTCAGTCTGTCCGTTACCGTCAACCCCTGCAATACCGACTATCTCGCCCCGTCTTACCTGGAGGGATAGATCCCTGACCTTAGCCAGTCCTATCGAATCATTGACTGTGATATTCTGGATATCGAGAACGATGTCTCCGGGGTGGCACGGAGCTTTGTCTATATCGAATTTGACGGCATGTCCGACCATCATTGTGGCAAGTTCCTGCTCGCTTGTCTCGGGGGTGATATCGATTGACCCGATATATTTACCGCGCCTGAGGACGGTACAGCGGTCGGCAACTGCCTTGATTTCCTTTAATTTATGTGTAATGAGAACAATGGTCTTACCCTCCTTTTTCAGAAGGCGGATAATGTCCATGAGCTCATCGATTTCCTGTGGAGTGAGAACCGCAGTCGGTTCATCGAGGATTATGATATCACTATCGGAATAGAGTGTTTTGAGAATCTCAACTCTCTGCTGCTGTCCGACTGTTATATCATCAATCTTTGCTCTGGGGTCCACCTGGAGACCGTACCTGTCACTGAGTTCCTGAACCTTCTTCTCAGCGTCTCTAAGAGAGAGGATTCCTCTCTTTGTAGGCTCCTTACCAAGCACAATATTCTCCGTAACCGTGTAATTGTGCACAAGTTTGAAGTGCTGGTGGACCATCCCGATTCCGAGTCTGGTGGCTACGTTCGGGTCTGTTATTTTAACTTCCTTGCCATGAATGAGAATCTTTCCCGCGTCAGCAGGATAAGCCCCGAAGAGAACAGACATGAGGGTACTCTTACCCGCACCATTTTCGCCAAGGATAGCAAGGATTTCATTTTCTTTTACTTCCAGGTTTACGTTGTCATTAGCAATGATTCCCGGGAATGTTTTGGTGATGCCAAGCATCTGGATTGCATATTCGCTCAAATTAATCACCTTATTTCCATAAAGCACGCCCCATATAGAGCGTGCTTATAAAACATCTAAAAACTAAATCAGTCGTCGATTGCAGCAAGTCCTGCCGGAGCAAGTCCTGCAGCCTTGGAAGCAGCGTATGTCTTGTTGACGACAATCTTACCGGAGAGGATGTCTGCCTTAGCCTGGTCAGCAGCCTTGACTGAAGCAGCCTTCAGCTCTGCATTAGCTGTTGAGTATCCGACACCTTCGTTAGCCATGTTCTGTGTGACAACTCCACCCTGCCAAGCATTGTTCTTGACCTTGTTGAGAGCATCGAGAGTTGAGTTCTCAACCAGCTTGAGCATGGATGTGAGAACAGCAGACTTTCCTTCAGCATAGACACCATCTGAATACTGGTCGGAGTCAACACCGATAGCCCAGACGTTCTTTCCAGCAAGTCTCTCTTCCTTAGCCTGGTTGATAACACCAAGACCAGATCCGCCTGCAGCTGAGAAAATACAATAGACGCCATTGTCATACATATTTTTAGCAGCTGTCTTAGCAAGAGCCGGGTTACCCCAGTCGTTTACATAGTAGTCTACGATTTCAGCATTCGGGAATACACTCTTTATACCTTCAATGTATCCAATCTCGAACTTTGTGATTGTAGCACCAGCAATACCGCCGACGAATCCGAACTTAGGATTAGCAATGCCGTCTTCCTTAGCCTGTGTTGCAGCAGCAACGCCGACAAGGTAAGAGCCCTGCTCTTCTTCGTATATGTACTGGATGAGGTTATCTGTCTTGTTGAGGTAGTCAACATCAACGATGATGAACTTCTGATCAGGATAGAGTGCAGCAGCTTCCTGTGTAGCATCTGCCCATGTGAATCCTGTTGTGATGATGAGATCCCAGTCCTGCTCTGCAGCATTCTTCAGGTTAGGAAGATAGTCATCAGCTGTCTGAGCTGTGATGTTCTGGTAGAGTGTTCCTCTTCCTGCACCATCATCGCCATAGAATGCAAGCATTCCTCTCCATGCAGCTGCGTTAAAAGATTTATCATCAATACCGGTAGCATCTGTCAGGAGGACAGCCTTGATCTGCCCGTCTGTGCTTGCAGCTTCCTTTCCACCACCTGCGAATACCATCAGACAACACAATGCCATCAAAACAATAGCCAATGTCTTTTTCATGTTAAATTCTCCTTTTGTTGCGTTCTATCTAACGCTTATTCCTATTCTATTATAGTTTTTTTTAACTGTCATAGAAAAATTTGAAATCTGACAGAATGAAAGATTTGACAGATAGATAATTTTGTACATCTGTCCTTATTTTATTATTCTTTAAGAACTCAAACAAAGTATTCTAAAAAATTTTTCCTTTACCACATTATCAGCTATACTGCTCATAAAGAGGGAAACATTGGACAGACTAACTGAACTAAAAGCAATTATTCATTCTAAGAGAGCTAATCTTTACTACCTTGAAAAATGTCGTGTAATGGTAAAAGACGGAAGAGTGGTTTTTCTTTCTGAAAAATCAAAACAAATAAACTACTGGAACATCCCAATCGCAAACACGACAGTCATTATTCTCGGCATAGGAACTTCCATTACAAATTCCGCTGTAAGAATGCTGGCATCAGCCGGTGTTCTGATAGGTTTTTCCGGCGACGACTGTACCCCCCTTTTTTCAGGGACTGAAATAGAGTGGTTTACACCCCAAAGCGAATATCGACCGACAGAGTATTTTCAGGGCTGGATGTCATTTTGGTATGATGATATAAAAAGGCTTAACGTTGCAAAAGGGTTTCAAAAAGCCCGGGTCCAATACATAACATCAGTCTGGAATAAGGACAAATATCTTCATGAAAATGGTATTACTGCAAAAGCCGACAACTTCTCAAATGTCTTGAATGAGTTCGCATCCCAGTTAGATAACGCCAAGGATGTCAATAAACTTCTCCAGGTTGAAGCTACTATGACAAAAGCTCTTTATAAGGAAGTATCACTTTTGACAGGCGAGAACAACTTTATAAGAGACAGAGAAGCAATGGACAAAGTCAACCGGTTCCTGAACCATGGAAACTACCTTGCATACGGACTTGCAGCAACCGCCCTATGGTGTTTGGGAATCCCTCACTCTTTCGCAGTAATGCATGGAAAAACCAGAAGAGGAGCATTAGTTTTCGATGTTGCAGATTTAATTAAAGATGCACTCGTTCTTCCATGTGCTTTCATCGCAGCAAAAGAAGATATCTCGGATGAAGAATTCAGAAAACTTTGTATCTCTATGTTCATAGATCACAAGGCATTAGACTTCATGTTCAACAGCGTAAAAGGAGCATCTGGAGCAAAAGATGATAGTAGTGTTTCAGTCTGAATCAGAAAACAAATCCATAAAAAGAGTGGAAAGGGTTCTTGATGCATATGCAAACAGAATAGGAAGACGAAGTTGGATGACTGCTATCACCCAGGAAGGCCTGGACGCAGTTCATCACGAGCTCAGACGAATTGCAGCCAAAGACACGGCCGTTTCATGTCTCCTGGTAAAAGGCAGAACCCAAACAGAATTATTATGGATAGTAGGAAAAAGAGATAGATTCAACAATATAGGGAACGTTCCTGTTAATGAAACTTCTCAAACAAAATATATTGTCACTGATGAGGAGAAATGGGGATACATGCCTCTAATTTCCTCTCTGACTGCTATGGCAGCTCTTTGGCACGATATAGGGAAATCATCTGACTGGTTTCAGGAAAAACTGAAAAATTCAACAGTGACTGGAGACCCGTTACGACACGAATGGGTTTCATGCATGTTGCTATTTGCCTATATAAAGAGTGTCGGTGCATCTACAGATGAAGACTGGCTTAATGCCATGATAAAAGGTGATTTCAACGAAAGCGGGGTAAAGGAGACTATAAACTCACTAAACAAAGATCGTTTCTTTGGTGAAGCAACAAACTTTCCTGCTTTCCTCTTCGTGGCCTGGCTTATCTTGTCTCATCATAGATTTCCTGCCTCAAAGAACAACAGACAGGATTGTTGCAAGTTTAAGGGATACAATATAAACACAATCAAAGATATCTCTATATTCTTCAAGAAGATCATAGTGCCTTCCTTAAGTTATGTTACTTTGGAAGACAGTGATGCTAATATCAAAAAAGTAATATCATTCTCTCAAGGCATTCTCTTATTTTCTGATTTAAAATGGAAAAAAGAAACATCGAAATGGGCCGAACGACTTTCCAATAACATAAGTAAAATAGACGCCGCCCAAAAAGAAAATTCCTTATATGAGATACTTATGCTATCGCGTTGTGCCTTAGTTCTTGGAGACCATCACCAGTCAGCATTAGATGGAACAGCAGAAAAAGGAGGAGATGTCCTTATTGCTAACCTTAAGAACGGCAAACCAAATCAGACACTCACCGAACATATACTCGGAGTCGAATCCTTTGCTCTGAAAACCATTCATCTTATACCCTCTCTCATGAGAGAACTTCCAAGAGCATATGATATCAAACTGTTAAAGGGGAAATCCCCTCTCAAGTTCAGCTGGCAGGATAAAGCCAAAGAGGCCATCAAACAGGCTAAAACTCAAAACGACATATCTCGAACGGGATGCTTCGTAATCAATATGGCAAGTACAGGATGTGGAAAGACCATCGCTAATGCAAAAATCCTTCATGCCCTTTCAGATGATGAATCCTTGCGCTGTTCAATATTACTTGGGCTAAGAACACTTACCCTTCAAACTGGAGAAGAATACAGAAAAAGGCTAGGACTCGACAAGGAGGATCTCAGTATCATAGTAGGATCAAAAGCTTTTGTTGAACTATCCAGGATTGAAGAAATCCCAGACGATGATACATCTGAAGAGTTTTCAAAATCATCAGATTTAGGCATAGACGGAGTTGAGACTGATTTCATTTCAGAAAAGATGCCCATAGAGGAAATCGTATCGGACCCCCAAGCATTAAAAATGTTATATCCGCCCGTGCTTGTAAGCACAATCGATCAGGTGATTCATTCATCAGAAGATACAACCGGAGCCCACAATATTATCCCGATTCTGCGAGTTATGTCTTCTGATATTGTAATTGATGAAGTCGACGATTATTCAGGTGATGACCTCATCGCAGTGGGAAGGCTTATTTATCTCTGTGGAGTCTTCGGAAGAAAAGTTCTAATATCATCAGCTACTATTCCCCCTGAAGAGGCAGAGGGACTAGCTACAGCTTATCAACGAGGATGGGCAGAGCATGCACATCTTCATGGTGATAAAAAACAGGTATTGTATATTCTCTCAGATGAATTCTCTTCAAATACTTTCGTCTTGGATTCCTCTAAAGACGATAGCAGGGAAGATATATTCAGGGAGCAGTTCAAAAACAACCTAAGCATTTACCTCGAGAAACGGATACGCAAACTGAAACAGAAAGATACACCACGACGAGGAGAAATCATTCCCATTGCTTCTAAAACACAGGAAGATTACTTCATATCAATAATTAAGGAGATGGAAGCCTTACACTCACGGCATAAAGAGAAAGATCCGGTAACATCCAAAAACATATCATTCGGTCTTGTTCGTTTCTCGAACATCGAACAATGCATCCTCTTCAGCAGATATTTAAGTGAAAACGGACTCGAAAATAACCTTGATGTCAAATCCATCACATATCATGCAAGAGAAGTCATGCTGATTAGACATAACCAAGAAAAATACCTAGATAAAATTCTCTGCCGAAAAAACCCAGAAGAAATTTTCAATGATCCAATAATAAGGGACCATATAACCAAATCATCAAAGCATGATATCACATTCGTTGTCATCTCCTCCCCCGTTGAAGAGCTAGGCAGGGATCATGACTTTGATTGGGCTATCATCGAACCTGCTTCATATCGTTCAATTATCCAGACATCTGGTAGGGTTCACAGACATAGGGAAAGCTCAAACACAATACCGAACATCGGAATACTGCAATATAACTGGAGAGCTTTGAAAAATAGTAATATTGAAAATATATGCTATTGCAAACCAGGTTTCGAAGACTATTCATGCATACTTCCCTCTCATGATTTGTATAATCTTATAGATGAAAAAGAACTAAAGCAGGGAATCACATCAATCCCAAGAATATCTTCTGTAGACTGTACGACAGTTAAGGACTTTACATCATTGGAACATAAACATGTTGAATCACTTTTAGGCAAAAAAGATATAACAAAGATTGAGGATTTCGCCGCGTTTTATAAATCTCCTATCATGCTTTCTGCACTGTCACAGAAGATACATCCTTTCAGATTAAATGAAGGGGAAAACAAAGAAATAACACTCTTTCAGGAAACAGGAAGACTGGTTTTCAAAGAACGCATACAGGGACAATGGCAAGAAACAACACAGATTAATGGTATAAAAATAAAAAAAGTAGATTTTTCTTTTTCCGATTGGCTTAACTTGTCCTATATTAAAGTTGTGGAGGATTTCAGTATTGCTTCCGGATTGGACAAAGATACAGTCCAAAAGCGATATGGAGGTTTATGCTACACATATAGAGAAAACAAGACCTGGATTTATTCTGATAAATATGGATTGGAAGAAGATCCTGAGAGATAAGGAGGAAAGGTGCTCAACAATATAATACGTGAATACGTTTTATCAAAACTAGGAGACCAAGTTGCTGGTGACGAAGAAATCCGCCAGTGGATTTATAAGAAATCACAGGAGGCAAATCAGAGAAACTTTGTCACACATGCGCCCAAGTTTATTCACCCAGATGCAAAAGTCTCAGCAATATTAGTGAAAGAAAAAAAAGAAGACGATGGGTACATAAGAACTGAGAATGTGCCGGCTTATCTTGATTCAATAGGGAATGCCGCTGCAATGCCGATTACAGAGTTAATGAATTTAGACATAGACGGAAAGCCTTTTTATGAGCATCTCCAGGAAAACACAGAAGTATCCAAGGAGTTCGTTGAGTTTCTTGGGAACAATGGAGAGCAAATTAAAGACAATTACTTGAAAATGTTCAATTCCCCTGATATTTCTTCAACTGATGCTCGAGTCAGGCAGGTCTTTTTCCCGGTAGAAGATGAGAATCAATATCACATTATCACTCCGATGATGAGTTCTCCAGTCATGAATCAGCTGGCTACAATCCTGACAGCAAATAGAATGTATATCAGTAATCCAACAAATTCAGATGCAAAAAATCCTCCTAGAGCCAGAGACTTGGAAAAAAAGGGAGAGTATCTGGAAGGAGGGTATTGGACTCTGTCAGACACAGTTAATGTTAGTTATGGCGGATCAAAACCCCAGAATATAAGTAGTTTTAACAACAAAGTAAAAACCATCAAGTTACTAAAATCTCTACCGCCTGAAATAAGAAAGAGGAGAATCAGAATCCCTATTTCCAGTTTCTTCTCAGAATCAATATATCTGGGAGCAGAACGATACTCCAACTTATTTCTCTCACTTGACAAGATTTACAGACTTGAGAAGAAAAATGTTGATATTAGAGACAAAAGAGATGAATACATGGGAGCAATCCTTGAGGAAATTGCAACAGACATAGCTTCCGTGAGATATGAAATCAGTTTCAAAGAAGGAAACTACAGGGGGGCTCTCGACTCAGCAGAATATATCATGCTTTATGAAGATGAAATGCGGTATGAAAACGACATTTGGCTTGAAGTGATTTCTGAGAAGTTTGCAAGATGGTTTTTCAGCTCGTACAAGAAGATTGTCAACAATCCTTTCTCATTCAGTGATGGAGAATTCCGATATGTTCGAGATTTCGCTTTCAGTAACAAGGAGGATTTTATTCAATGAGCAATTATCTGGTTTTATCTCATCTTAACGTAAAAAATGCCAATGCTCTTTCCTCCCCTATTTCAATCGGAGTTCCCGCAATAACGGCATTTCTTGGTGCAACACATAAACTTCAGAGATATCTTAATGCCAATAATGATTTTTCTGCAGTTAAAATTACCGGAACAGGAATAGTTATTCATGATGCTGAACTTAAAACATTCTCAAGTGTATTTGGATTTGAGTCGTTGATTGCTTCCGGAAGGCCATTAACAAAGCAAGGCGAACGTCCTGCCGGCATTCCTGATTCCAAAATCAACTTGGTTGTATCGCTCATATGTGAGATTGAAGATGAAAACTTCGAAATCTATGACGACAAGATTTTTCTCGAAGAAATAGATAAGGCACTATCTACAGAAATACGTATTGCAGGAGGAGAAATCCTTCCACCAAGATTAAAAGGTGGCAAAGTTGCCTCCTCATTCATTGATGCCGGTAGGATCAAATACTTTCAGGGGAGAGATGCAAATAATCCTTCTGACCTGAGAGACATCAAACGCTTTCTAACACCTGGATATGTTCTCATCGAGAGAAGGGAACTTCTTCAAGAGGAAATGGGAAAAGGGCAGAACCCAGTTAATGCACTAATTGATTATCTTGCAGTGCATCATGAATGCAATAAAACTGATAATGACACAGTTGCATGGACAAGAAAAAGAAAAACTTCAGGGTGGCTTGTCCCTATTTCCGTGGGTTATAAAGGGCTCTCTGCTCCAGAAAAAATAGCAAATCAAAGAAACGAAGAATATCTTCATGTCTTTGGAGAAAATCTAATTACTCTGGGAGAGTACAAGATTATAAACTCAATAAA